>URIT01000014.1 GCA_900547945.1 uncultured bacterium | reverse complement strand
TGGGGTTCGGAGAGAAATCGGGATAAGCTGTCCCGAAAAAATCGGGATAAGGGTGGTGCAGAATCCCCCTTGCGGGGTGGGGCGCCAGATGCTATACTATGGTCTTGTTTTCCGAGCGCGGGAGGGCCGAGTGGCCGTTGCCGTGCGGAAGCGAACGACGATTCCGGTTTGTCCAGACCGGGGCGTCAAAGCGGATTAACCAGGGAAAACACGGGACTGTGCGCCCCTGTTTCCCCACCAACGGACACGAAAGGTTACGAGACAAGATGGATATGCCGACCTCCCAGGCCACGGGCCTGACGCTTAAGGATCTCTTCGACGCCGGGCTTCACTTCGGCCACCAGACGAAGCGCTGGAACCCGAAGATGAAACCCTACATCTTCGACAAGCGCAACGGCATCCACATCATCGACCTCACCCAGACGGTGACGTTCATCGACGAGGCGGCGGAATTCCTCCGCAAGACGATCCTCGACGGTAAGAAGATTCTTTTCGTCGCGACGAAGAAGCAGGCCCAGGAACTCGTCAAGCAGGCCGCCGAGGCGTGCGGGCAGTTCTACATGACCGAGCGCTGGCTCGGCGGCACGCTCACGAACGCCCAGACGATCCGGGGCAGCGTGAAGCGCATGAAGCAGCTCCAGGCGTTCGGCGCCAAGAACAACGGCGTGCTCTCCGTCCACAAGCAGGAGAACTCGATGCTCCGCCGCGAGCTCGCCAAGCTGGAGAAGAACCTGACGGGCATCGCCGACATGGACGAGAAGCCGGGCGCGATCTTCATCGTCGACGTCTGCCGCGAACTCAACGCCGTCAAGGAGGCTTCCCGTCTCCACATCCCGATCGTGGCCATCACGGACACGAACGCGAACCCGGACCCGATCGACTACGTCATCCCCGGCAACGACGACTCCGTGCGCGGCATCGAGCTGATCGTCGGGGGGATCGTCAAGGTCGTCAAGGCCGCCAACGACGAATACTCCGCCCGCGCCGCCGAGGAGGCGCAGAAGCGCGCCAACGAGCGCCGCGAGCGTGAGGAGCAGGAGAAGGCCGAGCGCGCCGCGCGCCGCGAGAAGGCCGCCGCCGAGAAGAAGGCCGCCGCGGCCGCGAAGGGCGAGGAAGTCGCCAAGGCCGCCCGCGCCAAGGCGCCGAAGACGGTCGTCGCCAACGCTGTGAAGCAGGCCGCCCGCGCCGCGAAGGAGGCCGCCGAGGCCAAGGCGAAGGAAGAGCTCGCCGCGAAGCGCCAGGAGAAGGTCGCCGCCGCCGAGGCCGCCGTGAAGGCCGCCGAGGTCGCCGCGCCGGCTGCGGAGTAGCCGCAACGGACGGGGGAGCGCGCGCTCCCCCGAACCCCCACAAGAAGCACTGGAAAACGGGGCGGACGGGAGCGCGCGCTCCCCCGAACTCCCACAAGAAGCACAGGAAAACGGGACGGACGGGGGAGCGCGCTCCCTCGAATCCCTACGAGAAGAACTGGAGATTTTATTATGGCCATCACAATTGCACAAATCAAGGAACTCCGCGAAGTGACCGCCGCCGGCATGGGCGCGTGCAAGGAGGCGTTGACCGCCACGAACGGCGACATGAACGAGGCGATCAAGTACCTTCGCGAGAAGGGTCTCGCCGTCGCCGCCAAGCGCGTCGACAAGGAGTCCAAGCAGGGCATCATCGCCCTCGCAACCGCTGCGGACGGCAAGTCCATGGCGCTCGCCGAGGTCAACTGCGAGACCGACTTCGTCGCCAACACGGACGCCTACAAGGAGTTCTGCGCGAACGCGGCGAAGGTCGCGCTCGAAGGCAAGAACATCGAGGAGACGCTGGCCGACGACTACAAGATGCTGCTCACGAAGACGGGCGAGAACGTGAAGATCCGCCGTCAGGAGCGCTACGTGCTTGAAGGCGCGGGCGTGCTGAGCGGCTACATCCACATGGGCGGCAAGATCGGCGTCCTCGTGGAGCTCGGCTGCGACAAGGCCGATGCGCCGGAACTCGCCGAGGCGGCCCACATGGTGTGCCTCCAGATCGCCGCGAACGCCCCGAAGTACATCAAGCCCGAGGACGTTCCCCAGGCCGAGATCGACGCGGAGCTCGAAATCAAGCTCAACGCGCTCAAGGAGCAGAAGGGCAAGTTGCCGCCGGAACAGGCGCTTGTCGGCATCAAGAAGGGCATGGCCGCCAAGTTCTGCACGCAGATCTGCCTCCTCAAGCAGGACTACGTGGCGGACGGCGACCTCTCCGTCGAGAAGTACCTCGACGGCGTCGCGAAGACGATTGGCGCCCCGATTACGGTGAAGCGCTTCGTGCGCCTCCAGCTCGGCGCCTGATCGGGTCGATGCGGCAGCACCGGGTTCCGGACCCGGTGCGGAAAGGGGGCCGGCGCACCGCGCGCCGGCCTTTTTGCCGGGCTGTAGCAGAAAGATACGGAAACCGGCCGGATGATGTGGTATACTACCTCCGCAATGAAGAACAATGCCCTTGGCTTTTACTTTACGTGGTTCTATGCGTTCGACGGAACGCGGGGCGTTGCTTTTTCGTAAATCGGTTTCACGATTCCCGAACCTGAAGGAAAGCCCCGCTCCGCGATGGAGACGGGGCTTTCTTTGCAGAAGGGCAAGCGGAGTGGAGAAGGAGACAAGATGATAGACCTGAAGACGGCGCGTGGTGAGATCGACCGCATCGACGAGGAGTTGGTGCGCCTCTTCCTGAAGAGGCTGAAGGTCTCGCGCGATGTCGCGCTCGCGAAGCGCGAGAAGGGCGGACCGATCACCGATCCGGCGCGGGAGCGCGAGATTCTCACGCGCGTCTCGGTGGAGGCGGGCCCCGAGAACGAGAACGCCGCCCGGCTTTTCTTTTCCACGCTCTTCTCGATCTCGAAGGCGCGTCAGCGGAGCATCCTGAGGGGACAGTCGCCGCTTGTGGACGAGATCAAGCGGTCCGCCGCCCTCCACGCCGACGCGGCGCACGCCTTCCCGTCCCACGCGATCGTCGCGTGCTGCGGCACGGAGGGATCGTACGCCCAGCAGGCCGCCTGCCGGCTCGTGCGGGTGCCCACGATCCTCTACTTCAACAGTTTCGAGAAGATCTTCGAGGCGGTGGAGCAGGGCCTGTGCCCCTACGGCGTGCTGCCGGTCGAGAACTCGGCCGCAGGGTCCGTCGTTTCCGTCTACGACCTCATGCAGCGGCACCGTTTCCACATCGCGCGCGCGCTGCGTCTGAAGGTGGACCACGTCCTCCTCGCGCCGCCCGGCGTGAAGTTGGCGGACGTGAAGGAGATTGTGAGCCATCCGCACGCGCTCGCCCAGTGTTCGGAGTTCCTCCGCACGCACCCCGACATCCGTTCGACGCCGAGTCCGAACACCGCCGTCGCCGCGAAGGAGGTCGCCGCCTCCGGTCGCCGCGATGTCGCGGTGATCGCCTCGCGTGCCTGTGCCGAGCTGTATGGCCTCGACGTGATCGCCGAGCGCATCCAGGACGCCGTCTACAACTACACGCGCTTCATCTGCATCTCGAAGGACCTCGAAATCTACCCGGAGGCCCACAAGATGTCGATCATGCTCTCGATTCCGCATCGGCCGGGCGCGCTCGCGGAGATCATCTCGAAGTTCGCCGCGATCGACGTGAACCTGACGAAGCTGGAGTCGCGTCCGATGCCGGGCATGGATTTTGAGTTCCGCTTCATCTTCGACTTCATGGCCTCGCCGCAGGAGAACGCCGTGCAGTGCCTCCTCTCGGAACTTTCGCGCGACCCGGAGATCGAGCACTTCGACTTCCTCGGCGCCTACGTCGAATCGTGAACGGGGGACGGAAGAGCCCGTCGGAATCCATACTTTGAAGGGGTAAAGGTAGACAATGGTCATCATCCTGAAGAAGGACGTGGACGCCACCCAGGTCGAGAACCTGAAGGCGCTCCTGAAATCGCACCACATCACGCCGCGCGTGACGGCCGGCACGCTCAAGACGATCATCGGCTGCGTGGGCGACATCACCCACATCGACCCGGGGCTCATCGAGGCGCTGGACGGCGTGGAGTCCGTCCAGCGCATCCAGGAGCCCTACAAGGCCGCGAACCGGAAGTTCCACCCCGAGGACTCGGTGGTCGATTGTTCGGGCGTGAAGGTGGGCGGCGGGCACTTCGCCGTCATCGCCGGGCCCTGCTCCGTCGAGGGCGAGGACCAGCTCGTCGGCATCGCGAAGGCGGTGAAGGCCGCCGGCGCGACGATGCTGCGCGGCGGCGCGTTCAAGCCGCGCACCTCCCCCTACGCCTTCCAGGGCATGGGCGCGGAGGGGCTTCGCCTCCTCTCCCTTGCGAAGAAGGAGACGGGGCTTCCGGTCGTGACGGAGCTGATGGACTTCAAGGACATCGATCTCTTCAACGACGTCGACGTCATCCAGATCGGCGCGCGGAACATGCAGAACTTCAACCTCCTCAAGGAGGTCGGCTCCTACACGAAGAAGCCCGTCCTCCTCAAGCGCGGCATGTCGGCGACCCTGCAGGAGCTTCTGATGAGCGCCGAGTACATCATGGCCTCCGGAAATCCGAACGTCATCCTCTGCGAGCGCGGCATCCGCACGTTCGAGACGGCGCTGCGCAACACGCTCGACCTCGGCGTCGTCACGCTCCTCCACCGCCTCTCGCACCTGCCCGTCGTGGTGGACCCCTCGCACGCGACAGGCCATGCCTACATGGTCGATTCGGTTTCCGTCGCGGCGGCGGCCATCGGGGCGGACGGACTCATCATCGAGGTCCACAACGACCCACCGCACGCGAAGTGCGACGGCGCGCAGAGCCAGACGCCGGAGGTGTTCGCCCGCACGATGGACCGCGTGCGCAGGATCCGCGAGGTGGTTGCGTCATGAGGGTCGCGGTCATCGGCGCGGGCCTGATCGGCGGTTCCTTCGGGAAGGCGTCGCGCGCGGCGGGGCATGCGGTCACGCTCCTCCACCACGGGGACGCGACGGGGTTCGAGGACGCGGAACTGATCCTCGTCTGCCTGCCGCCCCCGGCCATCGTCCCGTGGGTGCGCGCACACGCGGCGGCGTTCCGACCCGGCGCCCTCGTCGTCGACATCTGCGGCGTCAAGCGCACGGTCCTGCGCGACATGGCGGCGGTGCCGCGCGAGGGCTGGACGTTCGTGGGCGGGCATCCAATGGCCGGGCGCGAGGTCGCGGGCTACGCCAATTCCCGCGCGGACCTCTTTGTCGGCGCGTCGATGGTCCTCACGCCGTTCGACGGCACGCCGCCGGAGACGCTGGAGACCCTGCGCGCCTACTTCGCCTCCGTCGGCTTCGCCACGACCGTCGTCACCACGGCCGCGCGCCACGACGAGATGATCGCCTTCACGAGCCAGCTCTGCCACGTGATCGCCACCACCTACGCGCGCGACCCGCGCGTGAAGGACGCAATCGGCTTCTCGGCGGGCAGCTACGCGAACATGACGCGCATCGCCACGCAGAACGCCGCCGACTGGAGCGCGCTCTACGCCGGGAACCGCGACGCGCTCGTGGAGGTGCTGGACGCCTTTGCCGCGCGCTTCCGAGACCTGCGCGACGCCATTGCCCGCGACGACCGCGCGGCGGTCATGCGCTTCATCGAGGAGGGCACCGCCGCCAAGCGGCAGGAACTGCTCGACCGCCGTCGCGGCGACGAAGCGCAAGATTTGGTATAATTCGAAAACAACTCTTTCGATCAAGGAAGGTACAAGATGGCATACGACAAGATCAGGGTTCCCGCAGGCGAAAAGATCACGATGAAGGACGGCGTCCTCCAGGTTCCCGACAACCCGGTCATCCCGTTCGTCGAGGGCGACGGCACGGGACCCGACATCACGCGCGCGGCGATGACCGTGTGGAACGCCGCCGTGAAGGCCGCCTACGGCGACGCGCGCAGGATTTCGTGGATGGAGGTCTACGCGGGCGAGAAGGCGAACGCCGTGTACGGTCCGAACACCTGGCTGCCGCAGGAGACGCTGGACGCATGCCGCGACTACCTCGTCTCGATCAAGGGCCCGCTCACAACGCCCGTCGGCGGCGGCATCCGGTCGATCAACGTGGCGATGCGCCAGCAGCTCGACCTCTACGTGTGCCTCCGCCCCGTGCGGTGGTTCAAGGGCGTTCCCTCCCCGGTGAAGCGCCCGGAACTGACGGACATGGTGATTTTCCGCGAGAACACGGAGGACATCTACGCCGGCATCGAGTGGATGAACGGTACGCCGGAAGTCGAGAAGGTGAAGAAGTTCCTGCTGGAGGAGATGGGCGTCACGAAGATCCGCTTCCCGAAGACGGCCTCCATCGGCATCAAGCCCGTCTCGCAGGAGGGGACGGAGCGCCTCGTGAAGGCGGCTCTCGACTACGCGATCGCGAACGACCGCACGTCCGTCACGCTCGTCCACAAGGGCAACATCCAGAAGTTCACCGAGGGGGCGTTCCGCGACTGGGGCTATGCGCTCGCCCGGCGCGACTACGGCGCGACGCTCATCGACAAGGGCCCGTGGTGTACGTTCAGGAACCCGAGGACGGGCCGCGAGATCGTGGTGAAGGACTGCATCTGCGATGCCTTCCTCCAGCAGATCCTCACGCGCCCCGCCGAGTACGACGTGATCGCGACGCTGAACCTGAACGGCGACTACGTCTCCGATGCGCTCGCGGCGACCGTGGGCGGCATCGGCATCGCCCCCGGCGCGAACATCAACTACCAGACGGGCGTCGCCGTCTTCGAGGCGACCCACGGCACGGCGCCGAAGTACGCGAACCTCGATAAGGTGAACCCCGGCTCGCTCATCCTCTCCGGCGAGATGATGCTGCGCTACATGGGGTGGACCGAGGCGGCGGACAAGATCGTGGAGGCGATGGACAAGGTCATCGCCGCGAAGACCGTCACCTACGACTTCGCCCGCCAGATGGAGGGCGCCACGGAAGTCAAGTGCTCCGCGTTCGGAAACGCCCTCGCGGCCGCGATGGCGTAACGCGAACGGGAACGAAAGAGGAAGGGGGCGGCAGATGTCCACACTGGAGACGAAGGCGAGCTCGCTGGCCTACGCGGTCATCATGGCCGGCGGCAACGGCGAGCGCTTCTGGCCGCTCTCGACCCCGGAGCGCCCGAAGCAGTTCCTCGACCTCTTCGGGGGGCGGGCGCTCATCCGCCAGGCGGTGGACCGCCTGGCGGGGCTGATCCCGCCCGAGCGGACGTTCGTCGTGACGGCGGGGCGCTTCGTCGCCTTCACGCGCGAGGCGTTGCCCATGCTCCCGCCGGAGAACGTCGTCGGCGAGCCCTGCCGCCGCGACACGGCGCCCGCCGCCGCGACGGCCTGCGGCCTCGTCCTCAAGGCGGGCGGGCCGGACGCCGTGGGGTGCATCCTCACGGCGGACCAGCTCATCTCCCCCGCCGAGGCGTTCCGCGCGACACTGGCGGACGCCATCGAGGCGGCGGCCCGTACGGATGCCATCGTGACGATGGGCCTTGTGCCGACGCGCCCCGAGACCGGTTTTGGCTACATCGAGTGCGGCCCCCGCGTCGAACTCGGCACGCGCACCGTCTTACACGACGTCCGTCGCTTCGTCGAGAAGCCGAACATGGAGACGGCGCGCTTCTACCTCGCGACGGGCGGCTTCCTTTGGAACGCCGGTATGTTCATCTGGAAGGCCGCCGCCCTGCGCGCGGCCTTTCTGGAAAATGCGCCGGACCTTTCCCCGCTCGTCGAGGCGGTCGCCGTCGGCGATCCCGCCACGGCGGTGCGCGACCTCTATCCCGGACTGCGCGCGATTTCGTTCGACTTTGCCGTGATGGAGCACGCGAAGAAGATCCTTGTGGCCGAGAGCCGGTTCGACTGGGACGACGTGGGATCTTGGACGGCGGTCGAGCACCACTTCCCCCAGGACGCGGCGGGGAACACCGCCCTGGGCCAGACCCTGCTGCGCGACGTCTCCCACGCCGTCGTCGTCAACGCCCCGGTCACGAAGGCGGAAAACGGCCACCTCGTCGTCGTCGCCGGCCTTTCGGACGTGGTCGTGGTCCACACGCCCGCCGCCACGCTCGTCTGTTCGCGCGACCAGTTGAAGAACCTCAAGGCACTTGTGCGGGACGCGACCTAGTATATTAAGCCGCCGCTACGCGGCTTTGAGTGGTTAAGTCGGCCTTCGGCCTTTAAATGCCTTCGGACAATCCATACACGTCCTTCGACGATGATTGCGGACGCGACAAGCGCGTCCCTCCCCGAAAGGGCGCATCTTACCGGTTTTGCGAAGATACGGGAGGGGCGTATCTTGTCAGTCCTGCGAATGATACGGGAGGGACGCGCTTGTCGCGTCCGGGTTTTGCCCTGGTAATTTAAAGCCGCGCAGCGGCGACTTAACCACTTAAAGGCCGAAGGCCGACTTAATATTTCCATGAACTGTCCCCATCAGCCCCCGCATACCTCTTCCTGGTACGTTCTTCATGTGAAGCCGCGCACGGAGAAGAAGGTCGTCGCCTATCTCGCCTCCTATGGCTGTTTCCGGTATCTGCCGGTGTATGTGAAGGTCACGAAGGTGCAGAGGCGCAAGGTGCGGACGGAGCTGCCGCTGTTTCCGGGGTACGTGTTCACGCGGCTGGACGCCGACGGGCGGCTGAAGATGCTCCGGACGAATCTGCTCGTGCGGACGATCCCCGTGGGGCGTCCGCGCGAGATGATCCACCAACTGCGCCAGATTGCGCGCATGGCGCGCGGCGCGCCCGTCGTCTACACGGGGCCCCAGTTCAAGGTCGGCGACCTTGTGCGCGTGACGTCGGGTCCGTTTCGTGGGCTTGAGGGCTACATCCGGCGCGAGGGCGCGGCGGCGACCATCGTCGTCAACCTCGACATCCTCGGACAGTCCGTCGCCACCTCCATCTCGCCCGGCGACTGCGAAATGGTTAAATCGGCCTTCGGCCTTTAAATGCCTTCGGAAATCCCTCCTCGATCTGCGACAACAGTTTAAAGCCGCGTAGCGGCGACTTAACCACTTAAAGCCGCGTAGCGGCGACTTAACCGAAGGGGAGGCAAAACGATTGAATCGTTTTGCCTCCCCTTCGGTTAAGGGATGTGGTAGAATGGGTACATGAAAATCTTAGGCATCATTCCGTCCCGGTACGGGTCCAGCCGCTTTCCGGGGAAACCGCTTGCGCTCCTTTGCGGGAAACCCCTTGTCGCCTGGGTCGTGGAGGCTGTCAAAAAGGCGCAATCCCTTGACGACGTGATTGTGGCGACGGACGATGTGCGCATCGCGGACGCCGTGGCGGCGCACGGCGGCAGGGCCGTGATGACGCCGAGCGACCTGCCGAGCGGCACGGACCGCATCGCCTGTGCGGCCGGGGACTTCGCGGACGACGACATCCTCGTGAACATCCAAGGTGACGAGCCGCTCATCGCCCCCGCCCTCATCGACGCCCTCGTCGCGCGCCTCCGGGAGCCGGGCGGGAAGTGGGACATGGCCACGGCCGTCACGCCCATCCGCACCGAACAGGACCTCCGCGCGAAGACCGTCGTGAAGGTCGTCCTCGACCGCGACGACGGCGCGCTCTACTTCTCCCGCGCCACGATTCCCGCCAGCCGTGACACGCCGGAGGACTACACGACGGGCCTCTACGTGCGCCATCTCGGCATCTACGCCTACCGGGGCGGTTTCCTGAAACGCTATATCGCAGAAAAACAATGCGAATTGGAGAAAACGGAGAAACTTGAGCAGCTTCGGGCGCTCTGGATGGGTGCGAAGATCGCCTGCATCCGCACGGACGACGAGGGCGTGGGCGTCGATACGCCCGAAGATGCCGTGCGAATCGAGGCTTTGATGAAGGCCCGTGGTATGGTATACTAGCCATGCAAAGGGAACTAGACTTTCAACATGAAGATCCGTAAAATCGACGTGGATCGGGGCGTCGCCTTCGGCGATGGCTCCTTGACGTTCATTGCCGGGCCGTGCGTGATCGAGAGCCGCAAGATGGCGCTCGACCTTGCGGCGCGCCTCGTGGAGGTTGCGAACGACCTCTCGGTGAACTATGTCTTCAAGGCGAGCTTCGACAAGGCGAACCGCACGAGCGTGGCGTCGTTCCGGGGACCTGGAATCGACGAGGGGTTGGACATTCTGGCTGAGATCCGCGAGAAGTTCGAGGTGCCGGTGCTGACCGACGTCCACGAGCCGTGGCAGTGCGCGCGCGTGGCCGAGGTCTGCGATGTCCTCCAGATTCCCGCGTTCCTCGCGCGCCAGACGGACCTCGTGGTGGCGGCGGGCGAGACGGGGGCCGTCGTGAACGTGAAGAAGGGGCAGTTCATGGCCCCGGAGGACATGGTGAACGTCATCCGGAAGATCGAATCGACGGGCAACCGCCGTATCGTGCTCTGCGAACGTGGCGCGAGCTTCGGGTACCGGAATCTCGTGGCGGACATGCGCTCGCTCCTGATCATGCGCGAGACGGGCTACCCGGTCGTCTTCGATGCGACGCATTCGGTGCAGCGTCCGGGCGGCCTCGGCACGGGGTCGGGCGGCGACGGACGGTTCGCGCCGGCACTCGCGCGCGCGGCGGTGGCGACGGGTGTGGACGGCGTGTTCATGGAAACGCACGTCAATCCGAAGAAGGCCCTGTCAGACGCGGCGAACGCCATTCCCTTCCACGACGTGAGGGCGCTCTGGACGCGGCTCCTCGCGATCCACGAAGTCGTCGGCGCCGATGTCGGGGAACTGGACGCCTGCTGCGCTGGCCACCACCATTCCGCCGACCACTGACACCGCTCCGTGACGAAAGACCGTAGACCGAAGACAAAGAACCAGGCACGACAGTGAAGTTCCCTCTTTCCATCATCTGTCTCTTCACCGCGTTGACCGCGACGGCGTTCTCCAGCGCGAAATGGCTGGAGGAGCGCGGGGACGACTCGGACGTGATGCGCCTCCGGGCCGCGTACGCGGAGTGCGTGAAGAAGCTGGAGGCGCCGGCCGAGAACGTGCAGATCCCGCTGGAGACGTTTCCGAACGGACAGGTGAAGAGCCGCGTCACGGCGCGGCGGGCACATGTTTTCCAGGATACGGGGTTCGTCTGGGGCGAGAAGGTGCGCGTGGAGCAGTTCAAGGAGGACGGCTCGCTCTTCGCGTCGCTGGACGCGGAGAGCTGCGTGGTGGACCGCAAGACGAAGAGCGGCTGGGTCGAGGGGGCGGCGCAGATGGTGTACGGCGATTCCTCGGTGAAGGGGCGGGGGATCTACTTTTCCCTGGAGCGCGAGTTCATCAAGATTTTTTCGCAGTCGGAGATCCGTACCGGCCACACCGGATTTGATCGAGGGAGTTTTCTGAAGTGAAGATGCGTTTGGCCATTGTCGCGGCGTTGTCCGCCCTGCTGGTGTCCGCCGCATGGGGGGCCACCGACCTGTCCGAATTGCTGAACCCGGACGACGTGATGCTGCGCCGTCCCGCGCAGAAGAAGACAGCGGCTCCGGCTCCGCAGCCGGCTGCCGACGTGGAGGCGGCGGCAAAGGCCGACGTCGAGCGGCGCTTCCAGGAGGCCAAGGCGAAGGCCGAGGCCGAACAGCGGGCGAAGGCGGAGGCCGAACGGAAAGCGGAGGCCGAGCGGAAGGCCGCAGCGGAGCGGGCCGCGCAGGAGGCCGCCGAGAAGGCAAAGGCGGAGGCCGCGCGCAAGGCGCGCGAGGAGGCGGAACGGAAGGCCGCAGCGGAGAAGGCGGCGGCGGAACGCCGGGCGAAGGAGGAGGCCGCAGCGGAGAAGGCGGCGGCGGAACGCCGGGCGAAGGAGGAGGCCGAGCGGAAGGCGCGCGCGGAGGCCGAGCGGAAGGCGGCGGCCGAGAAGGCCGCGAAGGAGGCTGAACTGAAGCGTCTGCGCGAGCAGGTGGCGGCGGAGAAGGCCGCGCGCGAACAGGCCGAGGAGAAGGCGGTGCGCGCGGAGAAGCGGGCGGCGTACCTCGCGAACCCGGATCCGGACGAGCGCCCGGCGCCGAAGAAGCTGGTGGCGCGGGATCCCGGAAAGGACGTGACGGAGGCGCCGGCCGCCTCCGCGCAGAAGGCCGGCGCACGGAAGGAGAAGAAGGAGCTGACGGGGCGCCCGGCGGTGATTACGGCGGACCGCACGGACTACGACCGCAAGGAGGGCGTGATCCTCTTCGACCGCAACGTCGCCGTCGACGACGAGCAGTACCAGATGCACGCGGAGCGCCTGTTCGTGTTCCTGGACGGGACGAACGACATGAAGCGCCTCGTGGCGCTCGGCAACGTCGCGATCACGAACGAGGACAAGTCGGCGTGGTGCGCGAAGGCCGTCTACACGAAGGCGGCGTCGCGGATCGTGATGTACGGCGACGAACGGAACCCGGCGTGGCTGCGCGACGCGGGCGGGAGGCCGGGGGACGCGAGCGAGGTGCGCGGGCTGCGCATCACGTACTGGATCGACTCGGGCCTCGCGACGGTCGAGAAGTCTGTGATCACGCTGCCGGGCCTGAAGGGGACGAACAACCCGAAGGACCTGTTCAACCCCGGCGGCGCGAAGAAGTCCAAGGACGAGTGAGGCGGCGAACGATGGACGATCCTGTGATGAAGGCGATGGCCGAGATGGCCAGCGAGAACGCGGCGGGTGCGGCCCGGAGCGCGGAACCGCCGGCCGTGGCCGACGCGCTGCCGACGGCGCCGGATCTCGTGGCGGACGGCCTTGTGAAGATCTACGGCGACCGCACGGTGGTGAACGGCATGTCGATGCAGGTGCGCTGCGGCGAGATCGTGGGCCTGCTCGGGCCGAACGGCGCGGGCAAGACGACGACCTTCTACATGATCGTGGGGCTCGTGCGCCCGAACCGCGGCACGGTGAAGTTCCGGGGGCAGGACCTGACGCATCTCCCGGTGTTCATGCGCGCGCGCCGGGGTCTCGGCTACCTCGCGCAGGAGGCGAGCATCTTCCGCAAGCTGAGCGTGTGGGACAACGTGATGGCCATCCTCGAAACGCTGAAGATGGGCCGGGCGGACCGCAAGGCCCGCTGCGAGGAGCTGCTGGCCTCGCTTGACCTGATGAAGGTGGCGAAGCAGCCCGCCTACACGCTCTCCGGCGGCGAGCGGCGCAAGCTGGAGATCGCGCGCGCGCTCGTGCGCCGCCCGTCGATCCTCATGCTCGACGAGCCGTTCGCGGGCGTCGACCCGCTCGCCGTCCACGACATCCAGGAGATCGTGCGCGGTCTGAGGAACCAGGGCCTCGGCATCATCATCACGGACCACAACGTGCGCGAGACGCTGAACGTGGTGGACCGCGCCTACCTCGTCTACGACGGGCGCCTCCTCTGCGAGGGGCCGAGCGAGAAGCTGGTGAAGGACGAGGACGCCCGCCGCCTCTACCTGGGCGAGGATTTCAGGATGTGACATTTCACAAAACAACAAAATAAGGAACAAGGAGGTACACATGTCCATAGAAGTGACGATGCGCCACAGCGACGTGAAGATCGAGTCGCTCAAGGAATACGCGCAGAAGCGCATGGAGAAGCTTCAGGTTGCCTTTCCGAAGGTGACGAAGGTCGCGATCGTGATCGACGTCGACGTGAAGAAGCACATGTACATGGCCGAAGTCGTGGCGAACCGCCTTGGCGAGGTGGCCGTGGGCGCGAAGGAGTTCAGCGAGAGCGGCAAGAGCGTGATCGACGCCGCCGCCGCGCGCGCCGAACGCCAGCTGCTCAGGATGCGCGTGAAGGCGCGCAAGGGCTGCGTGCGCGCCGCGCGCGCCGATTCGCCGCGTAACTGAGACGACGCATGGACCCCGTGGAACAGATCCCCGGCGCCCCGACGTTCACCCTCCGCGCGTTCGTCGCGGAGGGGGCCGAGCGTCTGCGCATGGAGGTCGTCGTGGGCGGGGACGGGCTGGAGCACGAGGTGCTTGAACCGATGTGCAACCGGCCCGGCCTCGCCCTCACGGGGTTCTACGGCTTCTTCGCCTGGCGCCGCATCCAGGTGATCGGGCAGGCCGAGCAGGCCTACCTCGACAGCCTCGCGCCCGACGTGCGCCTCGCGCGCGTGAAGGCGCTCTTCGACCGCGGGGCCTACTGCCTCATCTTCGCGTGCGGCATCGAGGTGCCCGCCGTCCTCGCCTCGCTTGCGGAGTCGGCGGGCGTGGTCGTGTGCCGCACGGAGCTTCTGACGCGCATCTTCTTCCACCAGGCGACATTCGTGCTGGAGAAGCTGCGCGCGCCGAAGATGCGCCTCTACGGGACGACCGTGGAGGTGGCGGGCCTCGGCGTGATGCTCGAAGGCGCGCCGGGGCTCGGCAAGAGCGAGACGGCGCTCGGGCTCATCAAGCACGGCAACGCGCTGGTGGCGGACGATCTCACGTGCCTGCGCAAGGACGTGGCCGCGAACCGGCTGTTCGCGGCGGCCTCGCCGGCCACGCGCAACTACATGGAGATCCGCGGCATCGGGATCATCCACGTGCCCAGCGTGTTCGGCGTCACCGCCGTGCGCGCGGAAAAGGAACTCGACCTCGTGGTCACCCTCAAGAGCATGAAGGAGACCGAGGGCGAGCTGGACCGCACCGGGGAGGAGCGCCGGACGCGCACGATTCTCGGCGTGGAGGTGCCCCAGATCACGATTCCGGTCGCGGCCGGACGCGATCTCGTCAACCTCGTCGAGACGGCCGCGCAGCAGTACAAGCTGCTCGCCGCCGGACACGACGCCGTGAAGGCGCTGGACGCGCAGCTCTGCGCCCGCGCCGAGGGGAAACTTTGAAGGAGAAACATCCAAATGGCTGACCAGAAGGAAACCAGGGCCCTTGTCCTGATCAACAAATACGGCCTCCACGTGCGACCGGCGGGTCTTTTCGCGAAGATCGCGTCGCGCTTCGACGCGGACGTGGAAGTGGAGAAGGACGGGAACGTGGTGAGCGGGAAGTCCATCATGGCGCTCATGACGCTGGAGGCGACGTGCGGCACGAAGCTGGTCGTCACGGCGACGGGGCCGCAGGCCCACGAGGTCCTCGACGAACTTGAGGCGCTCGTGCAGCGGAAGTTCGACATCCCCGACGAGCAGTAGTCCGCGTGGGCGAGCAGGAAGAAAGAGCCGGGGCCAAGCCCGCGATGGTCACCGTCACCGGAATCGCCGTTTCCCGCGGCTTTGCCGCGGGACCGGTTTTCGTCCACCGTCCCGATGACGTCCAGAACGTCCCCGAATACGAGGTCTCCCCCGACCGCGTGGAGGCGGAGGTCGCCCGCTACGGCACGGCGCGCGCCCAGACGCGCGCGCAGATCGAGGCGCTCGTCGCCCAGCTGGGCGCGGGGGGCGGAAACGCCGCCGCCGTCTTCGCGAACCACCTTGAAATCCTGGATGATGAATCCCTCTGCCGGTCGGTCGAGCGCCTGATCCGCGAGCGGCGCGTCAACGCCGAGGCGGCCGTGCGGCGCACGGTGGCCGAGTTCCGCGCGATCTTCGGCCGGATGAAGGACCCCTACCTGCGCGAGCGCGTGCGCGACGTCGACGACGTGGAGCGCCGCGTGCTGCGCGTCCTCCTCGGGCGCACGGGGAACGCCTTCGCGCAGATCACCGAGCCGGTGATCATCGTCGCCGCCGATCTCTCGCCGTCCGACACCGTGGCCCTGCCGCGCGAGCTCGTGCTCGGCTTCGCGACGGATCGCGGGTCGGCGACCTCGCACGTCGCGCTCCTCGCGCGCATCCTCGGCATCCCCGCCGTGGTGGGGCTGGGGGACATCGTGTCCCGCGTGAAGCCCGGGGACGACGTGCTGCTCGACGGCACGAACGGCGCCGTCACCGTGAACCCCGACGTGCGCACCTGCGCCGAATTCGCCCGCCTCGTGCGGCGCGAGCGCGAACTGCTTGCGCTCCTCGCGGAGGACCGCGCCGGCACGACGAAGGACGGACAGGCGGTCCATTTCTGCGCGAACGCCCAGCCGGGCGTGCCGATGGGCGGCTTCGCCGCGTTCGGCGCCCAGGGCGTGGGCCTCTACCGCACCGAATACCTCTGGCTGGGCGGCGACCACGAGCCGACCGAGGAGGAGCAGGCGGCGGACTACGCCTCCGCCGTGCGCGCCGCCGCCGCGATGGGCCCCGAGGCGCGCGTCGTCTTCCGCGCGCTCGACATCGGCGGTGACAAGCTCATGCGCGGCACGCCGTCGCACGAGGCGAATCCCTTCCTCGGCTGCCGCTCCATCCGCTGGCTCTTTGCCAACCGCAAGGTCTTCCGCGCCCAGGTGCGCGCGATCCTGCGCGCGAGCGCCGCAGGCCCCTCGGCGATCATGTGGCCGATGGTCGCGACGGCGCAGGAACTGCGGAAGGCGAACGACGAGCTGCGCCGCGCGAAGGACGAACTGCGCGCGGAGGGCATCCCCTTTGACGAGAAGATCCCCGTGGGGTGCATGATCGAGATCCCGTCCGCCGCCCTCTGCGCCGACCAGCTCGCGCGGGAGGTTGATTTCTTCTCGGTGGGCACGAACGACCTCGTGCAGTACACGCTCGCCGCCGACCGCGGCAACGAGCAGGTCGCCTACCTCTACCAGCCCACGAACCCCGCCGTGATCCGCCTGATGGACATGACGGTGAAGGCGGCGGCGGCGGCGGGCATCCCCGTCGCCGTGTGCGGCGAGACGGCGAGCGATCCCGTGCTCGGCGCGCTCTGGGTGGGACTCGGCGTGGGCGAGCTGTCGATGAGCGCGAGCTACATCCCCGTGCTCCGCAAGGTGCTGCGCGCGCTCACGCGGGCCGAACTCCGGGAACTCGCGGACCGCGCGCGCGCCGCGTGCGCGGAACGCTCGGCGGCGGAGATCTACGCGCTCTGCCGCGCCTACCTCGTCTCGAAGGTCCCCCAGCTGGAGGAGATCCAGTCGTTCTTCACGTCCGTCTGACCCTTCAACCAGCTTGAATGGCTAACAACTTAACCACTTAACCACTTAACCACTTAACTACAGCAACATGGCACTCAAGATTCTCGGAACGGGCAGCTATCTGCCGCCCCAGGTGGTGACGAACGACGATCTCGCGAAGTCGCTGGAGACGTCCGACGACTGGATTTTCTCCCACACGGGCATCCACGCCCGCCACATCGCGGAGGAGGACGACTGCACGTCCACGATGGCGACCAAGGCCGCGCGCGCGGCGATGGAGGCGGCCGGCGTTGCGCCGGAGGAGATCGGGCTCATCATCGTGGCGACGTCGTCGCCGGACTACAACACCTTCCCCTCCACGGCGTGCCTCGTGCAGGCCGCGCTCGGCTGCCCCGCCACGGGGGCGTACGACCTGCAGGCCGCGTGCGCGGGCTTCGTCTACGCGCTGGACCAGGCGCGCTGCTGGGTGAAGGTGAACCCGTCGCGCAAGGCGATCGTGATCGGCTCGGAGACGCTCTCGCGCGTCGTCGACTGGCGCGACCGGTCGAGCTGCATCCTCTTCGGCGACGGCGCGGGCGCCGTGGTGCTGGGCGACGTGCCCGGCGAGGAGGGCCCGGGCGCGCACACCGTCCTCTGGGCCGACGGCAACGGCGCGGGCTTCATCTCGCGCGAGGGCGGCGCGCGCCGCCGCGCGGAGCCCGGCACGGTGAAGATCCCCTACCTCGTGCTGCAGGGGCACGACGTCTTCGCGTTCGCGGTGCGCGCCCTCTCGAAGGTCACGAACCAGCTCTGCGAGAAGCTGGGCACCACGCCCGACCGCCTCGACCGCGTCTTCGCCCACCAGGCGAACGGGCGCATCATCGAGGCCGTGGCGCGCCGCATGAAGCTGCCGCTGGAGAAGTTCTACCTCAACCTGGAGACGACGGGCAACACCTCCGCCGCCTCGATCCCGCTCGCGCTCGACGAGGCCGTGCGGAAGGGCGAGCTGACGGACGGCATGAAGATCGTCCTGTGCGGGTTCGGCGCGGGCCTCACCTACGCGGGCACGTACATGCAGTGGCCGCACCTGTAGGCGCGGCCAGGAACAGGAGTTTAACAAGGAGAAGGAGATGAACATGAAGAGAGTCGTCATCACTGGAATTGGAATGGTCACGCCCTGTGGGAACGGCAAGGATGCCGCGTGGGCCAACGTCAAGGCCGGCGCGTGCGGCATCACGCGCATCACGCGGTTCGATCCCTCGCGCTGCACCTGCCAGGTCGCGGGTGAAGTGAAGAACTTCGACGCCTACCTGGACGAGACGGGCTACGTGGACCGCAAGGCCGCGCGCCACATGGACCTCTTCTCGAAGTACGCCGTCGCCGCCGCCGTCGAGGCGTGGAAGGACTCCGGCTACACCGACGAGGCGAAGCCCGACATGGACCGCGTGGCGACGATCCTCGGCAACGGCATCGGCGGCATGGAGACGAACGGCGTGGCGTGGCAGACGCTCTTCGAGCGCGGGCCGGACCGTCTCTCCCCCCTCGCCATCCCCGAGCTGATCGCGAACGAGGCCGCCGGCAACGTCTCGATGACGCTCGGTGCGAAGGGCCCCGCCCAGGTGGTCGTCACCGCGTGCGCCTCCTCCACGGACGCGCTGGGCGTGTCGCTCGACATGATCCGCGCCGGACGCGCCGACGTGGTGATCGCGGGCGGCACGGAGGCGACGATCGCCGAATTCGCCGTGGGCGGGTTCATGAAGATGAAGGCCCTCGCCACGCAGTTCAACGACCGGCCCGAAAAGGCGTCCCGCCCGTTCAACGCCGACCGCTGCGGCTTTGTGATGGGCGAGGGCGCGGCCGTTCTCATCCTCGAAAGCGAGGAACACGCGAAGGCGCGCGGCGCGCGCGTCTACTGCGAACTCGCCGGCTACGGCGCCACGTCCGACGCCTACCACATCACGGCCCCGGACCCCTCCGGCGCGGGTGCGGTGAAGGCGATTCGCCTCGCGCTGAAGGACGCGGCGGTGGACGATCTTTCCACGGTGGACTACATCAACGCGCACGGCACCTCCACCCACCTGAACGACGTGATGGAGACGAAGGCGTTCAAGGAGGTCTTCGGCGACGAACAGGCCCGCAAGATCAAGATCTCCTCCACGAAGTCGATGACCGGCCATCTGCTCGGCGCGACCGGCGCCCTCGAAGCCGCGTTCTGCGCGCTCGCGATTGCGGACTCCTTTGTGCCGCCCACCATCAACTACGAGAACCCCGACCCCGAGTGCGACCTCGACTACACCCCCAATGCGGGCGTCGCGAAAGACATCCGCGTCGCCGTCTCCACCTCGCTCGGCTTCGGTGGCCACAACGGCGTCCTGGTCTTCAAGAAACACTGAGGAGGCGACATGGAATTTCCGAAGTTCAAGCAGGAGTACCATCTCCCCGGCATCAACCTGTTGCCGCACCGCGATCCGTTCCTCTTCGTCGATGAACTCATCTCCGCCGACGAGACGGGCGCGCTCGGGAAATACACATTCACGAAGGAGAAGAACGACTTCTTCCGCGGGCACTTCCCGTTCTTCCCGATAGTGCCGGGCGTCGTGCTCGTCGAGGCGATGTGCCAGGTGGCGGGCGCGGCGGTCGTTGCGCGCGGCGTGCTGCCGGAAGGGCAGGCGGCGTTCATCCTGGGAAGCATCGACAAGGTGCGTTTCCGCCGTCCAGTCCGTCCGGGCGACACGCTCGTCACCGTCGCGCAGAACATGCGCGTGATGAGCCGCCTCGGCATCTTCGCCCTCAAGGGGTACGTCGGCGACGAACTCGCCGCCGAGGCCGAGGTCAAGTGCGTGCTGAGCACGCAGGACAAGTTGACAGCCTAGGCGGGCCCGTTTGCGCACAATGGGGAATGCGTGTACGTGGCGGGAACGCAGGGCTGACGAGACGGACGAGGCGCGCGCGGAGGCGTTCAGGACGGCGGGGCTGCCGCCGATCCTGGCGCGTCTGCTGGCGTCCCGGGGTGTGACGGAAGAGGGACGGGAGGCGTTCCTGGACCCGTCCCTGACTCGGTTGGCGCGTTCGGATGACCTGCCCGGCATGACGGAGGCCGTGCAGGTCATTCTGCCGTTTCTGCATACGAAGCGGAAGATCGTCGTCTTCGGCGACTACGATGCGGACGGCGTCTGCGCGTCCGCGATTCTCGTCACGGCGCTCCGCCGTCTGGGCGGCAACGCCGAGGCATTCATCCCGCACCGCTTCGGCGAGGGCTACGGGATGACCGCCGCCTCCCTGGAGCGCCTCTGGTGCGAGCACGCCGACGCCGCGCTCGTCGTCACGGTGGACAACGGCATCTCGTCGCCGGACGAGGTCGCGAAGCTCAAGGTGAAGGGTATCCAGGTCGTCGTGACCGACCACCATCTGCCCGGCGAGAATCTGCCGAAGGCCGACGCGCTCGTCAATCCGCGCGTCCAGTCGTGTCCGGGTAGTGCGGACCTCTGTGGCGCGGGCGTCGCGTTCTTCCTCGCCTCGGCGCTCGCACAGGCTGCGACGGAGAAGGGCTTGTACACGGGGCCCAAGTTCGGCGGCCCCCTCCTCGTCCTTGCGGGGCTCGCGACCGTGGCGGATCTCGTGCCGTTGAAGGAGCAGAACCGCATCCTCGTCGCGCAGTCCCTTGCCTACTTCAACCGCTGCGCGCCCTGCGGCCTCCGCGAACTACGCGACAAGGCGGCCCGCAGCGCGGCGGCGCTCACGGCGCGCGACTATGGTTTCCTGCTCGCGCCGCGCATCAACGCCGCCGGGCGCATGAAGACGGCCGATGTGGCCTTTGATCTGCTTGTCTGTACGGACGAAGACCGCGAGGGGGCGCGCCAGCTGGCCTCCCGCATCGACGGATTCAACGGTGAACGGCGCGGGTTCGAGCAGACGATGTACCAGGAGGCCTGTGCGCAGATCGACAAGGCCGGGGAGGAGGATTTACAGGCCGTCGTCGCCTGGGACGCGGGATGCGTGACGGGAGCGACCAAGGGGCAGAGGTGGCATCTCGGGGTTGCGGGCATTGTCGCCTCGCGTCTGCTGGAACACTACCACGTGCCGGCCGCCGTGGCGGTAGGCGAGACGGGGAGCGTGCGTGCGCCGGACGGGTACAACGTCCATGACGCGCTCGCGGCTGCGTCGGAACATCTTGTCCGCTTCGGCGGCCATGCCGCCGCCGGTGGGTTCACCGTCAAGCCGGGGGCGTTTGAGGCGTTCCGGGCCGCGTTCACGACGGCGTGTGCGAAGCAGAGAAAAGAACATGCGCTGGATGCGGATGCGCGCGACTTCGACGGCTGGGTGGAACCGGGCGACCTCACACCCGGCCTCTATGCCGACCTGCGGCGGCTGGAGCCGTTCGGCGAGGGAAATCCCGAACCCGTCTTCGGCCTGCGCGGTGTGACGCTGCGGGAGGTCAGGGTGATGGGGGTGGAGGGACGGCATCTGTCGCTTGCGTTCGTGAACCGCGACGTGCCGCGCGCCATCTGGTGGGGGCACGGCGGAAGGGCCGAGGATCTTCGCAAACATGCCGCGAGGCCGTATGACGTGTTCTTCACGCTCACGACATCCGGTTTCGACAGTGCCCTGCCGCACCTCGAACTGCGCGTGGTCGATCTGCGTCCCACGTCATTCAGCTGATGCACGTATCCAGACGATAACCCAGGATTGTCCTCTACTCGGCTCACACGGTGCGCGTTGTACCCGCGCCGCCTCGACGCGCGGCGCGCCGGGGACGTCGCGCCCTACCATTTTTCTCGCGTGCGCGCGCGCGATGTGGTATAATCCTCTTCTCACGATTTTTGAGGGAAAGACATGTCCGAAGAACAGCCGAACGTGAACGAGAACACGCCGAACGAGACGTCGCCGAAGCCTTCGCAGGCGGGGAGCTACGACGCCGCCAACATCCAGGTGCTGGAGGGGATGGAGGCGGTGCGCAAGCGCCCCGCCATGTACATCGGCGACACGGGCGAGCGCGGCTACCACCATCTCGTGTACGAGGTGGTGGACAACTCGATCGACGAGGCGCTGGCGGGCTACTGCACGCTCATCGACGTGCAGATCAACCCGGACGGCTCGCTGAGCGTGACGGACAACGGGCGCGGCATTCCCGTGGACATGCACCCGACGCAGCACCGCCCCGCCATCGAGGTCGTGCTGACCGTCCTCCACGCGGGCGGCAAGTTCGACGGCTCGAACTACAAGGTCTCGGGCGGCCTCCACGGCGTGGGCGTCTCGTGCGTGAACGCGCTCTCCGACTGGATGAAGGTGGAGGTGAAGCGCAACGGCAAGATCCACCACATTGAGTTCTCGCGCGGCCACGTCACGAAGCCGCTCGCGGTCGTGGGCGAATGCGGCGACGAGACGGGCACGAAGGTGACGTTCTTCCCCGACCACTCGATCTTCACCTGCCACGCCTTCAAGTGGGAGATCCTCTGCAACCGCCTGCGCGAGCTCGCCTTCCTCAACAGGGGCGTGAAGATCCACTTCAAGGACAACGAGGGCGAGGGCCACCACGAGGAGACGTTCCACTACGAGGGCGGCATCGACGAGTTCGTCACGTACCTGAACACGAACAAGACGGCGATCTCCCCCGTCATGCACTTCGAGGGCCAGAAGGAGGTCACGCGCCTCGACGGCACCTACACGATCATGGCCGAGGTGGCGATGCAGTACACCGACACCTACTCCACGGTCGAGCAGACGTACTGCAACAACATCCACACGGTGGAGGGCGGCACGCACCTGACGGGCTTCCGCCGCGCGCTCACCTCCACGATCAACAAGTACGGCGTCGACAACAAGCTCATCAAGGAGAAGGAAAAGCTCTCCGGCGACGACATGCGCGAGGGCCTGACCGTGGTCGTGAGCGTGAAGGTGCCCCAGCCGCAGTTCGAGGGCCAGACGAAGACGAAGCTCGGCAACGGCGAGGTGGATGGCATCGTGGCGGGCATCGTCGGCGACAAGCTGCTCACCTACTTCGAGGAGAACCCCGCCGTCGCGAAGGCGATCATCGAGAAGACGCTGCTCGCCTACCGCGCCCGCGAGGCGGCGCGCCAGGCCCGCGAGAACACGCGCCGCAAGGGCGTGATGGACGGCCTTTCCCTGCCGGGCAAGCTGCGCGACTGCTCCAGCCGCGACGCCTCCAAGACCGAACTCTTCCTCGTGGAGGGCGATTCCGCCGGCGGTTCCGCCCAGACCGGACGCGACCGTTCGATCCAGGCGATCCTGCCCCTGCGCGGCAAGGTGCTGAACGTCGAGAAGGCGCGCGTCGACCGCATGCTCGCGAACAACGAGATCCGCACGCTCATCACGGCCATCGGCTGCGGCTTCGCGGAGGAATGGGACATCTCGAAGGCCCGCTACCACAAGATCGTCATCATGACCGATGCCGACGTGGACGGTGCGCACATCCGCACGCTCCTGCTGACGTTCTTCTACCGCAAGATGCCCGAACTCATCGAGCGCGGCTACGTCTACCTCGCCCAGCCGCCGCTCTACAAGGTGGAGCGCAAGAAGAAGAGCGAGTACGTGCTGACGGACGGCGAGATGAACGCGCGCATCCTCTTCCTCGGCCTCGACGACATGACCGTGCGGCGCGCGAACGGCGAGGCGCTCGACAAGGAGGCGGCGCGCCGGCTGCTGGAACTCCTGGCCGAGATCAAGGCGACGGTGGGGACCATTGCGCGGCGCGGCCTCTCCGCGAAGGAGCTGCTGGACCGCCGTGACGCGGACGGCTTCGTGCCGCGCTACGTGATCGTGCGCGGCTCCGGCGACGCGGCGGCGTTCGAGTACCTCAAGGACGAGGCGGCGTTCAAGGCGCGCGTCGCGGAACTCCAGCAGGAGATGGCGACGACGCTCGACCTCGCCGCCACCCAGGTGGAGATGTTCCATCCGACGGACCAGATGGCGTTCCGCTGGCTGGAGGTCTACCGCGCCTCCCTCCTGCGCAAGCAGATGGCCTCGCTGCAGGGCATGGGCTTCACCGTGGACGACTACCTCGGCGAGACGGGCAAGGTCGCGACGCTGGAGGAGGACGGCACGGCGCAGGACGTGGCGAACCTCCCAGACCTGCTCGCGGCCATCGACGCACGCGGCCGCAAGGGCATGAGCATCTATCGTTTCAAGGGCCTCGGCGAAATGGACGCCAAGGAACTCTACGCGACGACGATGGATCCCGCGAAGCGCCACATGAAGCGCGTGCAGCTCGCGGACGCCGTCAAGGCCGACCAGATCTTCTCGCTCCTCATGGGCGACGAGGTGGAGCCCCGCCGCAAGTTCATCGAGGACAACGCGCTCAACGTGAGCAACCTGGACTTCTGAGTCTGGTTGTCGCAACGGCGGTTGCGGCAACCGTGGTTGCCTTTAGGGGAAACGGAAGGGATGCGCACGTGAAATGGTTTCTCTATAACGGTCTCTTCGCCGTCGCGTACCTCGCGATGCTGCCGTCGTTCCTGCTGCGGATGAAGCGGCGCGGCGGCTACCGCGCGCGCATGGGCGACCGCTTCGGCCGCTACCCCGCCGACATCGCCGCCCGCCTCTCCACCCCCCAATCCCCCATCTGGCTTCACGCCGTCTCCGTGGGCGAGGTGCAGGTGGCCGTGCAGCTCATGCGCGCGCTGCGGGAGCGCGACCGGACGGTCCGCTTCGTCTTCTCGACGACCTCCTCGACGGGCTGGAAGACGGCGGAACGGGAGCTTGCGCGCCTGGCGGCGGACGGCCTCGGGAACGACGGCGACGTGCTCGTCTACAATCCGCTCGACTTCAACGGCTGTGTGCGGCGCGCGCTCGACCGGATCCACCCGCGCGCGGTCATCCTCACCGAGACGGAGATCTGGCCGAACTTCATCCGTGCCGTCCGTCGGCGCGGCATCCCGCTCTACCTCGTCAACGCGCGCATCTCCGACCACAGCGCCCCGCGCTACCGGGCGCTCCGCTGGTTCTTCGGCGAGGTGTTCCGTGCGTTCACGAAGGTCTACGCGCAGAGCGACCTCGACGCGCGGCGCCTTGTCGACGCGGGCGCGGACCGCGCGCGGATCGCCGTCACCGGGTCCTTCAAGTTCGACGTCGCCCATCGCAACCCCGCGAAGGAACGGGAACTGGCGGACTGGGTGGGGGCGTCCCCGATCCTCCTCGGCGGCAGTACCTGGCCGGGCGAGGACGAAGTGCTGCTCGGCCTCTACGCGGACCTCGTGAAGGTGCATCCCGAGGTCGTGCTCGTGATCGCGCCGCGCCACTTCGAGAAGGCCGACGCCGTGGAGTCGAACATCCGCAGGGCGGGCTTCCCCTGCATCCGCCGTTCGCGGGGCGACAGGATGGACGCGGCCGGAGAGGCTTCCGCTCCGCCCGTCTTCCTCTGCGACACGACGGGGGAGATGATGGGGCTCTTCGGCATCGCGACGGTCGTGTTCGTGGGGAAGAGCCTCTGCGCGCACGGAAGCCAGAACATGATCGAGCCGTGCCTCTGCGGGAAGCCGACGGTCGTGGGGCCGTACACGGAGAACTTCCGTCCCGTGATGAGCGACCTGCTGGCGGCGGACGCGCTTGTGCAGGTGCCGGACGCGGCGGGGTTGAAGCGGGCGGTCTTCCGCTTCTTCGACGACCCGGCGGCGCGGGCGGCGCAGGGCGCGCGCGCGACGGCCGCCGTCACGCGCCGGTGCGGCGTCGTCGGGCGGTGTGCGGACGAACTTCTGGAGGCGTTGCGGTGAACTGGAATCTCTTCGACTATGCGGGGCACACGGCCCTTGCGTACACGGCCCTCGCGGTCTCGTTCGGGGTCGTGCTTGCGGTGCTGGGGACGAGTGCGCTTCTCCTGTGGCGGCGGAAGTGGATCTGGGCCGCGTTCCCGGTTCCGCTCCTGGTCCTGTGGGGGATCCTGTGGTGGATCTTCGCCCCGAGGCTCGACCATGCCTGGCTCTACCTCCAGGAGAATGCGTGCCGGAGCGCCGCCACCTACGCGGGGCTCACGTTCGCGACCGCGTTCATGCCGCCAAGCGGCGAGACGGGGCGCGGCGCGTTCGTCCACATCGCGACACGCGACACGGGCTTCGCCAAGGGGAGGCCCGTCGCCGTGCGCCGCGCGGGCGGGCACACATGGGCGACGTTCGCGGACGAGGACTACCCCGGCGGCGTGACGACGTTCGACGCCCGCCCCGTCGAGACGGGGTACCGCTTCCGTGGCACGCGGCTGCTCGTCTCGCTCATCCCGCTCTTCGAGATGCCGACCGCCCGGACGGCGCGGGTGGAAGGGGCGGAGGCGTGGCTCTATGCCCGTCCGCTCGGCGAGGCGGGGCTGACGCTGCTCGGGGCGGAGAAGAAGGGTCCGGCGGACATCGTGCTCGTGGCGCCGGGGCCGGACTGGGAGGTCGGCGCGGATACGCCGTCCGTCCCGGACTGGCGGCGGATTGCGGACGGCCTTGCGCGCGGCGGCGTGGCCGCGCTCCACCTGGACGCGCGCCTCCTCTCCCGCGCCCGCCTGAAGCGGATCCTCGCCGACTTCCGCGCGGTGTTCCGGCACTATCGGCTCTGGTGTACGGGGCGGCACGACTACGTGCTGACGGCGGGCGGGAACGTGCTGGCGGACGAGGTGCTGGACCTCTTCGCGAATGAAAAGGCGTCCGCCGCGTTCGTCGCGGCCGACGCCATCGCGCCGGGCGAGGTCTTCGCGTGCTACATGGGGACGGACTTCGAGATCGAGCCGGGGCTTCTCGACATCCCGTCCTTCGGGCGCACGCGCGCGGTCTGGACGGCGCCGCGCCTCGCCTTCGCGCCCGCCCCCACCGGCCACGTGGCGGCGGTGCGGGCCGCCGCGCTCACCCCGCTGGAGGTGCCGTTCCCGGCGTGGTTCGTGCGCGGCACCGTCGACCCGGGCGTCTACGCGGCGCTCACGAACGGCGTCATGAAGGCGCAGGTCGCGCGGCGGGAGATGCTGATGGGCTTCGACGCCGCCGACCGGGGCGCCG
This sequence comes from uncultured bacterium, assembly GCA_900547945.1. Taxonomy (GTDB): domain Bacteria; phylum Verrucomicrobiota; class Kiritimatiellia; order RFP12; family UBA1067; genus RUG572. Next base: position 12,777 of record URIT01000014.1, on the reverse strand, counting down.
AGACGAACGCGGTCGAACACTGGGCGGCGGCGGCGGCGCTCAACCCGCGCGATCCGCTGCTGCGGGGACTGGCCGACTCGCTGGACCTCGAAGGGCGGCGCTTCCTGCGGATCGGCAACGTCAACGCGGCGATCCGCTGCTACGAGAACCGCCTGCTGATCCGTCCGCAGGATGTCGCGGCCGTCCACAACTTCGGCGTCTGCCTCAAGAAGAGCGGACACTTCGACATGGCCGCGAGCGTGTTCGCGAAGGCCGTGACGCTGGATCCGCGCACGGACGAACATCGCCTGGAACTCGTCGAGTGCTGCGCGGCGAGCCACCGGGAGGACATGGCGTGCCGCCAGCTGGACGTCCTCATGAAGCGCCACCCCTCCGACCCGGCGCTCAAAATGCGCGCCGCGAAGCTGCTTGCGCTGAAGTCGAACAAGGCCCACGACGAGGTGCGCGCGGTTGCGCTCGCGGAGGAGGCCGTGCGGCTGACGGGCTGGAAGGACCGCGCCTACGTGCAGGCCTTGGCCGATGTCTACATCGAGGTCGGGCGCGTCGTCCTCGGCATGGGGCTCAAGAAGAAGATGAGGGAAATGAGGTTCGAGAAATGAATCGCAGGCTTGCTTTCCTCCCCGTCCTTCTGCTGGTGGGATGCTTCACGCTGAAGCAGACCGAGATGCCGCAGGTCCAGATGGCGCGCGCGCCGGAAGGGCGCGACGTCAAGGTGGCCGTGGCGGGTTTCGCGGCGACGGTTACGGACTACATTCCCGTCTTCGGCACGCAGACGGTCTACGTTGACCACGGCCCCTACGTCGGCCGGCACGGCGGCCGCGTCTGGGGCGGCGGACACTACGAGACGGTGACCTCCGAAACGCTCGTGCCGCAGACCCGCGCGAGCGAAGCCTTCCTCCGGCGCGCGCAGACGCTGCTGGAGGACGCGGGCTACCTCGTGCGCGCGCCGCAGCCGGACTACACGGTGGAGGTGACGTTCGGCGGCCCGTTCGTGCGGGACGACGAGCGCGCTGTCGAATGGGCCTGGATGCTCCTTTCCGTCTTCTCCGCCGAGTACGCCACCCAGACCTGGACCGCGAAGCTGCGCGTCTACGACGCGAAGACGGGGCGCGTCCTCTTCACGCGCGACGACGTGCAGAAGTACGAACACTGCGTCTGGTCGCCCCTCTTCTTCGTCGGCCTTTCCGGCTGTACGGAGAACACCTTCAACTTCATGCAGGGCTGGTGCCTCACGGCGCTCACCGACCGCGCGGTCGCGGCGGCGACGGCCTTCCTCGCGCCGCGCGCGGGGAAGTGACGGGGCGTGCGCCCCGTCAACGGTACAGGACGGACGCGGGGTGCGGGCGTTGGAGAATGCCGCAGGACCGGGGAGGGTGCATGGTGTTTTGGGGGCCTGGAAGAAAACGGGATATGGTATAATAATTGCAAATTTCCTTGTACACCCTGTGCGGTTGCGCTCCGGTGTGGGGATTCCATCTTTCAACCTCTCAAAAGTCTTGATCGTTCCATGGCAGGCGAATACCAGTTTTCCCTTATCGACGTGACCAAGCAGCAGGGCACGAAGACGATTCTCAAGGACGTGTGCCTGAGTTTCTTCTACGGCGCGCACATCGGCGTGATCGGAGGAAACGGCGCGGGCAAGAGCTCGCTCCTCAAGATCCTCGCGGGGATCGACACGGACATCCTCGGCACGTGCCAGGTGGCGAAGGGCACGAAGGTCGGCTACCTGCCGCAGGAGCCCGAACTCGACGACGCCAAGACGGTCGGCGAGATCGTCGAGGAGGGCGTCGCCGAGGCGAAGGCGATGGTCGAACGCTACGAAGACCTCTGCTGCGAGCTGGACGATTCCGAGAAGGCGAAGGAGATGGAGCGCCTGCAGGAGGTCATCGACGCGAAGGACCTCTGGAACGTCGACCACAAGGTGGAGATGGCGATGGCGGACATGGGCTGCCCGCCCGCCGACCGGCCCGTGAAGGTGCTGTCCGGCGGCGAGCGCCGCCGCGTCGCGATCGCGCGCCTCCTCCTGCAGGAGCCGGACGTCCTCCTCCTCGACGAACCCACCAACCACCTCGACGCGGAGACGACGTTCCGCCTCGAAGCCTACCTCAAGGCGTTCAAGGGCACGCTCATCGTCGTCACGCACGACCGCTACTTCCTCAGCGACGTCACGGACTGGATCCTCGAACTCGACCACGGCGTCTGCTACCCCTACAAGGGCAACTACGCGGAATGGCTCAAGCAGAAGGAGGCGATGCTCGCCCGCGAGGCGAAGGCCGAGAAGAGCCGCCAGAAGCTCATCGAGAACGAGCTCAAGTGGATCCAGACGAATCCGAGCGGACGCCACTCGAAGAGCCAGGCCCGCGTGAAGCGCTACGAGGAGCTGCAGAGCCGGCAGGTGAACACGCGCGAAGACGACCTCGTCATCCACATTCCGCCGGGTCCGCGCCTCGGCAACCTCGTCGTGCGCGCCGAGCACGTGAAGATGGCCTTCGGCGACCGCGTCCTCTACCCGGACCTCAACTTCGACCTGCCGCGCGGCGGCATCGTGGGCGTGATCGGCGCGAACGGCGCCGGCAAGACGACGCTCTTCAAGCTCATCACGGGCGAACTCAAGTCCGTCTCCGGCACGCTCACCGTCGGCGAGACGGTGAAGCTCAGCTACGTGGACCAGACGCGCAGCGAGCTGAAGCCCGACCAGACGGTCTACGAGGCCATCACGGGCGGCGGCGAGTTCGTGCGCCTCGCGGGCGAGGCGATGATGAACGGCCGCGCCTACTGCAGCCGCTTCAACTTCCGGGGCGCGGAGCAGCAGAAGAAGGTGGGCGTGCTCTCCGGCGGCGAACGCAACCGCGTCCACCTCGCGAAGCTCCTCACCTCCGGCGGCAACCTGCTGCTCCTCGACGAACCGACGAACGACCTCGACGTCGCGACGCTGCGGTCGCTGGAGGAGGGTCTGGAGGAGTTCGGCGGCTGCGTGATGGTCGTCTCGCACGACCGCTGGTTCCTCGACCGCATCGCGACGCACATCCTCGCGTTCGAGCCCGGCGGGAAGACGACGTGGTTCGAGGGCGGCTATTCCGACTACCACGAGATGGCGGAGCGCCGTCGCGGCAAGTGAGGGGAACGCGGATCATGCACAAGGTCATCCTGAACGCAAAGCGCGACTACGCGACCCTCCATCGCCATCCCTGGATCTTCTCCGGGGCGATCCGCAGCGTCGAGGGGACGCCGGGCGTCGGCGAGACGGTCGCGGTCTGCTCCGCGAAGGGCGACGGCCTGGGGTACGGGTCCTACTCGCCCCACAGCCAGATCCGCGTGAGGATGCTGAGCTTCCGCGCGGACGCCGTGCCGGACGCGGCGTTCATCGACGGCCTCGTCGCCGACGCCGTCCGGCGCCGCGCGGCGTTCTGGTCCGACGGACGGACGAACGCCGTGCGCGTCGTCAACGCCGAGAGCGACGGCCTCCCCGGCGTGATCGCCGACGTCTACAACGGCTTCGCCGTCGTCCAGCTCGCGAGCGCGGGCGCGGAGTTCTGGAAGCCGGTGCTTGTGGAGGCCCTGATGCGCCACGTGCCCGGCTGCCGGGGTGTCTACAACCGCAGTGACGTCGACGCCCGCGCGCGCGAGGGCCTGCGCGCGCGGCCGCAGCAGGCCGCGGTCCTCCCGGAAGGCGGCGGGGCGCCCGCGACGGACAAGGGCGGCGACCCGAACGAGGTCGGCCTCCTCGCGGGCGAGGAGCCGCCCGAGCTGATCGAGGTGAAGGAGGGGGCGATCCGCTACCTCGTCGATGTGCGCCGGGGGCACAAGACGGGGTTCTACCTCGACCAGCGCGACGCGCGCGCGGCGGTGGGGGCCCTTGCGAAGGACGCGGACGTCCTCAACTGCTTCTCCTACACGGGCGGCTTCGGCCTTGCGGCGTGCGCGGGGGGCGCGAAGTCGGTCACGCACCTCGACGTGTCGGCGGGCGCGCTCGCCCTTGCGCGGCAGAACACCGCGCTCAACCCCTCCGCCACGGTCTGCGACTTCGTGGAGGCGGATGTCTTCAGGCAGCTGCGCCTCTACCGCGACCAGGGGCGGTCGTTCGACCTCATCGTCCTCGACCCGCCGAAGTTCGCCGACACGAAGGCGGGACTGATGCGCGCGACGCGCGGGTACAAGGACATCAACCTTCTCGCGATGAAGCTGTTGCGTCCGAACGGCCTGCTCGCGACGTTCTCCTGCTCGGGGGCGATGACGCCGGACCTCTTCGACAAGGTCTGCGCCGAGGCGGCCTTCGACGCGAAGCGCGCGTTCCAGATCGTCGCGCGCACACGCCAGGCGGCGGGCGACCATCCCGTGGGCCTTTCCTTCCCCGAGGGCCTCTACCTAAAGGGCCTCCTCCTGCGCGCCATCGGGTAGGGTTGACATATTACGCCATGCGTAATATTATATACGCATGATTTCATCATTCAAGGACGAGGACACGCATGTACTCTACGAAACGGGCGAGAGCCGACGGTTCGCGGCGATTGCCCGCCCGGCCCTGCGTAAGCTTGATATGATTGCTGCGGCGACCACGGTCGAGACCCTTCGTGTCCCGCCCGGAAACCGGCTTGAGCAATTGAAGGGAAACCGAAGAGGGCAATGGAGCATTCGCATCAACGACCAATGGCGGATTTGCTTCACATGGGTCGGGACAAATGCTGAGAATGTCGAGATTGTGGACTATCACTGAGGAGTAGGACGATGCGCAGAAGAAATTTGATTCATCCAGGTGAGATTCTGCTGGAGGAATTCCTCAAGCCGATGAACATCAGCCAGAACAGATTGGCGGTTGCCATCCGCGTCCCCGCGCCGCGGATCAACGCAATCGTCCACGGCAGGCGTGCGATTTCGGCCGACACGGCCCTCCGCCTCGGGCAGTATTTCAAGGTCGAACCGCAGTTTTGGCTGAATCTCCAGAACAATTACGATTTGGGCGTTGCGGAGGGTGGTGTGTGGAACAAGGTCAAGAAACTGATTCCGGCCTTTGACTTCCAGGCCGCATGCCTTTGAATCGTCAGTGGACAGGTTTAGGAAGGACATGAAGGAGGATGTGACGTGAAGAACGCCTTGGTTGGGTTGGTGGTTGGGCTGGCGGCATCCTGCGCGTGGGCGTTGACGCCGTTCCCGGAAATCTCGCGACCGTATGCAATCACGAAGGGGCCGCACGAGCACCTGCTCGCGAACTACTTCGCGATCAACGCCTGGAGCCCCGACAACCGCTACGTCCTCGTGCTGGAGACCGACCTCAACGGACGCCTCCCCGAGGCGGGCGAGCGCTGCACGCTCGGCGTCGTCGACCTGCGGGACGGGAACCGCTTCATCCCGGTCACGACGACGGCGTGCTGGAACTTCCAGGAAGCCGCGATGGCGCACTGGCTGGGGAACGACGAATTCCTCTTCAACGACCTCCGCGACGGCCGGTTCGTGACGGTGGTCCTGAACTGGAGGACGAAGCGGGAGCGGATCCTGCCGCGCCCCGTCTCCGCCGTCTCGGCGGACAGGACGTGGGCCGTCTCGATCAACTACGCGCGCCTCTCGCTCACGCGCCCGGACTACGGCTACGCGGGACCCGGACAGGATCCGCTGGAGGCGGTGACCTGGCCCGAGGACGACGGTCTGTGGGTGATGGACCTGAAGACGGGCGTCTCGAAGCTCGTCCTCTCCGTCGCGCAGGGCCGCGCGCGCATGCCGGCGACGAAGGCCGTGAAGGGCAAGCCCGGCCAGCCGCTCGCCTACTACTGCCACACGGTCGTCTCGAAGGACGACCGCAAGATCTTCTTCCTCGCGCGCAGCGTGGACTGGTTCGACAAGACGGTCCACAAGGCCTCCATCTGGCAGACGACGAGCTTCACGGTGGACCGCGACGGCGGGAACCTGCGTCGCTGCTTCAAGGACGGCTGGGCGGGCTCGCACTTCAACTGGGCGCCGGACGGCAGCCACCGAATGGTCGTGACGGCCATCTGGAACGGTGACAGGATGGAGCACTGGACGAAGGGCGCGTGGAGCCCCGTCGAGTTCACCGTCGGCGAGGAGGAGAAGGTGCGCCGCATCGGGAAGGGCGCCTACGACCTCGACTGGCACTGCTTCTACTCGCCGGACGGGAAGTTCATGAGCGGCGAGACGTACTGGTCGAAGAGCTACGAGCGCCCGTGGATCCTCGTGCGCCTCGAAGACGACGCGGCGATGCCGATCGGCTCGTTCTTCGTGCCGCCGGCCTACCGCCAGACGTACTGGCGGTGCGACCTCCACGCGCGGTGGCGCGACGACGGGCGGCAGATCGCGTTCAATTCGGTCCACGAGGGCAGCCGTCAGGTCTACCTGATGGATGTGACGCCCCGGACGCGGTGAGGCGAGCTGACTTTGATTTGAAAGAAAGGAAGAGAACGATGAAGAAAACGGCATGGTGCCTCGTGGCGGCGCTTGGGTGCGCCGCCCTGCACGCGGACCTGGAGAAGGGCTTCAAGGCGCCGCCGGCCGCGGCGAAGCCCCACACCTGGTTCCACATGATGAACGGCAACGTCACGAAGGAGGGCCTGACGCGCGACTTCGAGGAGCTGGCGCGCGCGGGCGTCGGCGGCGTGCAGATGTTCGACGCCGGGTGCGCGATTCCGGCGGGCGGGCTCGACTTCAACTCGCCGGCGTGGTTCGAGATGTTCCGCCACGCCGCGTCGGAGGCGCGCCGTCTCGGGCTTGAGATCTGCATCCCGAACTGCTCGGGCTGGTCGAGCTCGGGCGGGCCGTGGAACCCGCCGTCGAACGGCATGAAGCGCGTCACCTTCCGACAGGTGACGGCGACGGGCCCGGCGAAGTTCGAGGCGAAGCTGCCGCGCGAGATGGACGACCACGGCTTCTACGCGGACATCGGCGTCTTCGCGTTCCCCACGCCGCCCGCCGAGAAGGCGACGTTCCCGGGCGTGACGACGAAGGTCGAGCCGGACGGCTTCACGATGACGGGCGCGCAGCCGTTCGAGGCGGCGGGCTTCTCGTTCCGCCTGGACTACGGGTGGGCGTGGAGCGCCGACGCGGAGATCGCCCTTGAAATCTCCGAGGACGGCACGACGTTCAGGCCGTTCGAGACGTTCCGCTTCCCGCTCGCGCGCTCGGGCTCGCGCGACACGTCCCTCCGCTTCCACGCCTTCCCGAAGAAGACGACGATGCGGGCGCTCCGCGCGAAGATCGTGCAGTCGGGCGTGAAGGCCACGCTGAAGGAGGCGCATCCCGAACGGCGCGCGCGGCTCTCGAACCTTGCCGCGAAGACGTTCGCCGTGCGCCAGGAGGTGGCGTGCGACACGGCGCCGACGACGCCCGACCAGGTCGTCGCGAAGGGCGCGGTGCGCGACCTGACGGCGAACCTGCGGGCGGACGGCACGCTCGCGTGGGACGTCCCGGCGGGCGACTGGACGATCCTGCGCGTGGGCTACCTCTGCAACGGCCACTGCAACCACCCCGCCTCCGACCACGGGCGCGGGCTTGAGGTGGACAAGCTCTCCGCCGAGGCGCTGGACTACCACTTCGAGCAGTATGTGGCGCGCCTCTGCCGGACGCTCGGTCCGCTCGCGGGCAACGTCGCGACGGGCTTCAACAACATCCTCGTCGACTCCTTCGAGGTCGGCTCGCAGAACTGGACGCAGAAGATGGAGGCGGAGTTCCAGAAGCGGCGCGGCTACTCGCTGCGGCCCTTCATGCCCGCCTTCGCGGGCTACATCCTGGAGGACGTCCCGACGACGGAGCGGTTCCTGGAGGACTTCCGCCGCGTGGTGAGCGACCTCTTCGCGGAGAACTACGCGGGCGCGCTCACGAAGAAGTGCCACGCCTACGGCCTCAAGTGCTCGATCGAGCCCTACGGGAACTGTCCGGCGGACAACCTCCAGTACGGCCAGCACTGCGACATCCCGATGGGCGAGTTCTGGAGCCACGCGGCCAACCCCTACGGGACCGGCTGCGGCAACGCGAAGTTCGTCTCGTCCGTCGCGCACGTCTGGGGCAAGCCCTACTGCGGCACGGAGTCGTTCACGGCGAGTCCGGGGCCGGGCAGCGGCCGCTGGATGACGACGCCGTTCTCCATCAAGGCGCAGGGCGACAGCGCCTACGCGAGCGGCGTGAACCGCATCATCTACCACCGCTTCACGCACCAGCCCTGGGCAGACGACAAGTACCTCCCCGGCATGACGATGGGCCGCTGGGGCATGCACCTCGATCGCACACAGACGTGGTGGGCGTTCGCGAAGCCCTGGTTCGCCTACCAGACGCGCTGCCAGTACCTGCTGCAGGCGGGGACCTTCTGCGCGGACGTGCTCTTCTTCGCGGGCGAGGCGGCCCCGAACCAGGGCGGCAACACGGACGGCGGCAGCGCGGCGGCGGCGTTCTTCACGCTGCCCGACGGCTACGCCTCCGACATCTGCCCCACGGACGCGATGTACCGGTTGAAGGTTGAGGACGGCTGCGTCGTCGTCCCCGGCGGCGTGCGCTACCGCGTCCTCGCCCTCCCGCCGATGGAGGCGGTCTCGCCCGAGATGGTCGTGTGCGTGACGAAGCTCCGCGACGCGGGCGCGACGGTCGTCTGGCCGAAGAAGCCCGTGCGCGCCCCCGGCCTCAAGTGGGGGCGGGACGGCGACCGGCAGGTGCGCCTCCTCGCGGACGAGCTGTGGGCGCGCGGCATCTTCGAGGGTTCGCCCGTCGAGGCCCTCAATGAACTGGGCGTGGCGCCCGACGTCGCGGTCGTCTCGAACGAGGCGAAGAACGTCGACCGCCTTCGCTGGCTGCACCGGCGCAATGCGGAGGCGGACTGGTACTTCGTCGCGATGCCGAACCGCGCGGAGGCCTCCGCCGTCCTCTCCTTCCGCCAGACGGGCCGCGTGCCCGAGCTGTGGGACGCCGAGACGGGCACGTGCGCGCCGGCCGACGTGTGGCGCGAGGAGAAGGGGCGCACGTTCGTGACGGTGCCGTTCTCGGTGTGCGGCTCGAAGTTCGTCGTCTTCCGCACCGCCGCGAAGGGGCCGCACGCGACCGCCTGCACGGTCGCCGCGAACCGGCGCGCGGATCCCGTCGTGGCCGATCCCGTCCAGCACACGCTGGAGATCCGCGCGGCGCAGTACGGCGTGCGGGCCGAGAAGACGCGCCCGAACTGCGCGGACGTCGCGGCGTTCGTCAAGCCCGGGAAGAAGGTCGCGGCGACGAACGACGCGCTCGGCGGCGACCCCGCAAACGGCCAGCACAAGGCGCTCGAAGTCGTCTACACGCTCGACGGCGCGACGAAGCGCGACGTCGTGAAGGAGTTCGCCGCCTACACGCTGCCCGCGCGGGCGCGGCTCGTGAGCGCCTGGTACGGCGTGATCGACCCGGCGTGGAAGCCCGGGGAAGACCGCCTTGCGGACGTGACGGCGAAGCTCGCCGGGCTCGTCACGAACGGCACGCTCTCCGCGCGGGCGACGAACGGTCTCGCGGGATGCGATCCGGCCCCCATGACGCCGAAGCGCCTCTACGTCACCTACGTCTACGACGGCGTGGAGAAGAAGGCCGTCGTCCCCGAGAACCAGGAACTCGCCCTCCCGCCGAGCGCGCGGGCGCCCCTGCCGCTGCCGGACAGCGCGTGGCGGGACGGCGCGCTCTTCGCGTGGCAGCCGCTCACGGCGACGCTCGCGCAGGCGGACGGCACGGTGCGGACGCTCAAGGCCGATCCGCCCCTTCCGCTTCCCGTGGCGGGTGCGTGGACGGTCTCCTTCCCGAACAGGTTCCTGCCGAACAAGCTCGCGCAGGGGCCGGATGAAACGGTCACGTTCGACCGGCTCGCCTCGTGGAGCGAGAACCGCAACCCCGGCGTGCGCTACTTCTCCGGCATCGCGACCTACGCGAAGACGCTCGACGGCGCCGACCTCGCGAAGCTGCGGACGGCGCCGGGGACGCGCCTTGTCCTCGACCTCGGCGACGTGCGCAACTTCGCCGAGGTGACGGTGAACGGCACCACCTTCCCCGTCCTCTGGAAGCCGCCGTTCCGCGTGGACATCACGGATGCCGTCCGTCCGAGCGCGTCCGCCGACCTCCGGATCCGCGTCGCGAACCTCTGGGCGAACCGCCTCATCGGCGACGACCGCGAGCACGCGGACGACTGCACGTGGCAGGGCGGCATGAAGGACGGCGTGAAGGAGATCGGCCTCAAGGAGATCCCGCAGTGGGTCAAGGAGGGGAAGAAGTCGCCGACCGGGCGCTGCACGTTCACGACGTGGAAGCACTGGGACAAGAACGACGAGCTGCTGCCGAGCGGCATCCTCGGCCCCGTCTACCTCCGCGCGCTCGTCCCCGCCGCCCCGCCCCGGGCGTGTGGGGCCGCCACGCGGGCAATCGACCTCTCCGACGCGGCGCAGCGGGCGGCGCAGCCGACGTTCGTCCAGCCCTCCTTCGCCTGTTCCGTCGCGGACGGTGAATGGGCGGACGGGCGCTGGTGCTACCGGTTCCACGTCACCCAGGCGTGGAACGGGTCCCTGCCGCAGTGGCCGAGCGTGAACCTGAAGCCGGCCGTCGCCGACTGGACACCCTACGACCGCTTCGTCGTGGACGTCTTCAACGACGCGATCGGCGGCGACGTGCTCTGCGCGTTCATCGCCGGTCCCGACGGCCGCATCCAGAACGGTCTCTGCCCGCCGGCGCTGCCGCTTGCGGACTGGGGCTACCACCGCTGGGTCATCGACCTGAAGACGTGGCCCAAGGAGACGGATCCGAAGAACATCGGCCGCGTCCACTTCTTCTTCACCACGCCCTCGTCGGCGGACGTCCACCTGGCGGGCTTCCACCTGTTGAAGCCCGGCGAGCCGCTGCCCGCCGTCTCGGAGGCGTTCCTTGAAGCGAAGGTGCGCCCGGCCCTGCGCCGCGCGGAGGCGCTGCGGAAGGAGCGCCGCCGCCAGACGCTGACGCGCTTCGCGGACCGCTGCCGCGCGGCGGGGCAGACGGGTGCGCATGCCTGGATCGGCAAGGCGACGTCGATGGAGAAGGTGCGTCCGCGCGACGACTTCGACGTGGCGGCGGCGGACCGCTTTTCGCTCAAGCTCGCGCGCGGCGAGCGCGAGTCGCTGCAGGTGCTCGTGATGCCGAACGGGCGCGACCTCGCGCAGGTGACGGTGGAGGCGCGGGCGGAGGGGATCCCCGCCTCGGCCCTCAAGACCTCGCTCGTCGGCTACGTGAAGACCGTCAATCCGCCGCCCTACAAGGGTGGCGTCAACGTGGTGACGAACCTGCCGGGCGGCTACGTCCGCACGACGCGGTCCCTGCCGACGGGCTGGTGGCCGGACCCGATCCTCGACTGGGCGGACACGACGGACGTGAAGGGCGACGACCTGCAGGCGTTCTGGGTGCGGATGACGTGCCCCGACGGCCAGCGCGCCGGCGTCTACCCCGGGACGATCACCGTGAAGGGCGAGGGGTGGAAGGAGACCTTCCCGCTCACGGTGCGCGTCTGGGACTTCGCCGTGCCGAAGAAGAGCCCCCTGCCGCTCGCGATCACCTTCTCGCCGGGCCCGCACACCCAGTTCGCGACGGCGGCCGATACGGCGCTCGCGAACAGCCTGCGGCGCGATCCGCTCGCGCCGGTGAACGCCTGGCGGAAATACGAGAAGGCGTGGGGCGAATTCCTGGCGGACTACTACATCACGATGGACTCCCTCTACCACGGCGGCGCGGCGGACATCCACTGGGACGTGCTGCGGCGCCTGAAGGACGAAGGGCGGCTCGGGCTCTTCAACCTCGGCTACTGGACCTATCCGGCGGACATGGCGCCGCAGACGCTTGAGAACTGGAAGCGAAGCGTCCACGCCCGCTTCGACGCACCCTACGCGAAGGCGAAGGCGCTCGGCCTCCTCGACCACGCCTACCTCTACGGCTGCGACGAAATCAGCCCGAAGTACTTCGCGAACATCGCCTACGCGCTTGCCGAGCTGAAGCGGCTCTACCCCGGGGTGCCGCGCTTCACGACGGCCTACGACCACGACTTCGGCACCGGCGCGTCGCAGCTCGGCGACATGGACTGGTTCACGCCGACGACGGTCAAGTACGCGGAGAACTTCGCGAAGGTCGCGCCGTCCCGCGCGGCGGGCCACCAGGTGTGGTGGTACATCGCGTGCGGCCCGCACGCGCCCTACGCGAACCTGTTCGTGGAGTATGCGGCCATCGAGGCGCGCCAGCTCATGGGCGCGCAGACGGTGAAGTGGCGCCCCGACGGCTTCCTCTACTACCAGCTCTCGATCTGGAACGCGCGGCGCCCGATCTCGGGGGCGAATCCCTTCACGGACTGGGAGCCGCGCAGCTGGACGCGCTACCACGGCGACGGCAGCTGGTTCTGCTGCGGGCCGGACGGGACGCCCTGCGCGACGATCCGCATGGAGAACTTCCGCGACGGGCTCGAAGACCTCGCCTACGCGCAGGAGTACGAGCGCCGCACGGGCAAGACGTGCGAGGTGCCCGTGGAGGTCTGCCGCGCCATCGACCAGTTCAGCGACGACCCGCAGGTCTACTACGCCTGGCGCGACCGCCTCGCCGAGGCCATTGAGAAGGCCGGGCGGCGCTGACCGCCACGCGCTTGACCGCCAACGAAGACGAAAGGGAAAGGAGCCTACACATGGAGTTCTCACGACGTCAGTTCATGGCCGGCGCGGGCGCGCTGGCCGCCGCGCCCGCCGTCCTCGGCGACGCGAAGAAGGTGTTCAAGGTCGGCCTCGTCGGCTGCGGCGGGCGCGGCTGCCAGTGGCGCGGCGGCGTCTGCGGGCA
>URIT01000013.1 GCA_900547945.1 uncultured bacterium | reverse complement strand
CGCCCCGAAGCCCTGCGGCGCGGCGAAGCCCGCGAGCGGGAAGGTCGCCGCGCCGGGACGGAAGACGCGCGGCTCGGGGAAGAGCCGGAAGTCGTCCACCCCGACCTCGGGCGCGGGCGCGGGACGTCGCGCGTCGCTGAAGACGAGCGCGACGGCCTTCAGCGTGACGTCGCCGCTGCCGCCGGACACGCCGATGTCGAAGGTGTGCAGGCCCTTCGCGTCGAACGGGCCCTTCGCGCGCGCGAAGCCGCCGGGGCGCACGCGCACGACATGGACGCGACCATCCGCGTTCAGTCCAATGACATTGCTGTAATACCCAAGGGGCGTCATGCTGCGCATCAGCGGCAGAGAGCCGAGCGCGCGCGCCGAGAGCGTCAGTTGCACGTGCGTCAGGAAGCCGTCCGCGCGGGCGACGGCGTTGGAGACGCTCGCGTCAAGGGCCTTGCCGAGCGCGAAGCGCCCCACGGAGTTCGTCCAGACGAGGCGCAGCCCGCCCGTTTCGGCGTCGAAGGCCGCGCGGCCCGACTTGTCACCGCCCCACGTGGCGAAGCCGGCGCCCGCGCAGGCCGCCGCCGCATCGAATGCGTGGACGTGTACGACCTTTTCCGCAGCGACCGCCCCGACAAGCGGAAAGACGGCCAGGCAGACAAACGAAAGACGCGGCCTCATCGGAGATCTCACCGGATGACCATGATCAGGCCGCGCGGCTGAAGCATCAGCCACAGGCCCTTCTTCCCGCTCCGCTCCGTCAGAATCATCGCGTGCGCGAAGCGTTTTTCCTGTCCGATCGGCGACAGGATCGTGACATCCGAGGCGGCGAACAAGCCCTCGACCGCACCGCAGTCGGCCAAATGGATCGTGCCGCTTGAATCCGCCGCAAGCGCTCGCGCGTCGATCTCCAGCTTCGCGCCCGGCGCGATCACGAGCTTGTCCGCCTTGAGCGTTCCCGCCTTGCGCGCGCCAAGCTCGAAGGCAAGGACACCCTCGACGTTGTTGGAAAGGACGAGCGCCTTTGCCGTCACGTTGCCGTCGGAACCGATCTCCAGGCTGCCGCGTCCGTCCGCGCCGACGACGATGCCCAGCTCGTTCGTCGCCGCCAGCGTGCCGCCGCGCGCGTAAAGGCGACCCGTCGCCGCGCCGCGTCCGGCGGGGCTCTTGCCTTCGTAATAGGCCTCCTGCACGTCCGCCTTCCGGCAGCCGCCCACGTAGAGCGGACGGCCCGTGGCGAACGTGCCATTCGAGAGGACGTATTCGCCCGTGCCGGACCCGTAGCCGAGAACGGCCGCGCCCGCGCTCTGCGTCACGTCCACCGTTCCGCCCGTCTGGAGGCCGACGCCCGTGGCGTTGCCGACGCCGAAGCCGAGCGGCGACTTGTTGTTGACCTGCACGAGCCCGTCCTCCAGCTTCAGCTCGCCGCGCACCGCCGACGGATCCGTCACCTGTGTCGAGACGCCGAAGCCGACGCCCGACCAATGGTCAGTCAGCCTTGACGCGGAGACCGTGACTTGCCCGCCCGCAACCGTGACGCGCCCCGTGACCACCGCGCCTGCGCCCTTCACGCCCGCGACGATCACGCCGCGCCGGCAGGCGAGGTCCGAGCCGCCGAGACGCCCGCTCTGAAGCACGACGTCCGCCACGCCGGCCTGGCGGCCGACATAAAAGGCGTACGGGCAGAGTGTTCCGTTGACAAGCAAGGCACTCGCGTCGCCGGGCCCCCTGTCTTCAACCGTCAAGCGGAACGTCCCCTTTTGGCTGTCGCCAAAGACGATGTGGCCCGGATTTGTCGGCGCAAACGCCTGACGCCCAACGGTCATCTCCAGCGTTCCCTCGCTGTCGCCCGTCGAGAAGCACGCATCCTGGTTTTCGTCCTTGGAGACCTGAATCGCGGCGCCGGCCGTCGTGTCGACCGTCACCGAGCCCGTGCCGAGAAGGCCCTTGGACGCGCGCAGGTCGAGCGTGGCCGCGCCCGTGAGCGCGAGGCGTCCCCCTTCCAGATGGAGGGCATAGTCCTTTGCGCCCAGCGCATGCGCCGCCGTCACCGTGCCGCCGTCGATGTCAAGCACGCATTTTGCAAGCCGTATGTGGTGATATGGGATTGTATGGGAGCGTTTGTTTTCGGGGGTCTGCGCGGGGTCGTGTGTTCGCTGATGTTCGCCATGGTTCGCCTTTGCTATACGGAGTGTTATAGGGCCGTGCGCCGCTCCTTCGCGGCCGCGTAGATGGGCGCGAGGCCGCGCTTTCCGGTGTACTCGTCGTCGGCGCGGATGTTGCCGCGCTCCATCGTCTCGACGCCATCCACGACGCGGATGGTCCGCCACACCTCGACGTCCGAGCGCTTCTCGATCACGTCGCAGGATATGAGCGCCTTCCGCTCGCCGCGCCGTATGACCTGGTGCGCGGAGTCGCCCCATCCCTTGTCTCGGCACCAGTACGCCCTGCCGACCACGAAGCGCACCGATGCGCCGTTCGGCCTGACGGCGCGCGATGGTCGGCGTGGCCGCGCCGTCCGCTTCCCCCGCTTCCTGGCCGAGGCGAGGTACACGAGGTACAGCGCGACTGAGATCAGAACGCCGACGCCGTACAGCAGTATCTTGACCTGCTCCAGTCTCATTGGTGATTGCCTTTCGTTTTTGCCCTTGACGGCGCACAGTATATAATATCCGGGACGTTTCCACACGTCGTTCCCGACGGCGGATGGGGTTCCGGGGACTGCCCGATGTGCGTTTCGACCCCATAAAACAAGGGTTTTTCGGCGTTGTAAAAAAAAATAATTTTTCTTCATTTTCCACATTGCGCGTTATAACGCGACGTGATATAATATGGGGCGTCAAGAGCAAATAGGGCGTTTGCGAATGACAGGGCAAAAACGAAAGGAAACAAGAAGATGCAAAAGCAAGAGTTCGAGAAGAGGACGCCGTTCCTCGATGAAGCTGACCGCGAGCATTACGCGGAACTGTACGAGCCGGCATACATGGCCGTGTCAGGGATCGACAAAGACAAGTTCTGCAAAATGCTGAAGGACGAGACCGTGCGGACGTTCGTCCGCGAGGTGAGCATCGCGATCACCACGGCCGACAACCGCGAGCGCGAGACGAACAACCAGCTCGTCGATTCTCGTGCGCGCGTCTCGCTGGCCGAGGTAGAGATCAAGAGGCTGCGCGGTGCGCTGTCCCTTGTGGCGTCGAACTGCGACAGGGCATTGGCCGTTGCGTGAACGAGAACGCCCCGCCTGGCATGGGCAGCCAGGCGGGGCAAGGCAAAACGAAAGGCAACGGCAATGAAACTTTACGTCGGCACATACGCGAAGTACAACAACGGAGACCTCTTTGGCGCATGGCTCGACCTCGACAGGTTCGCGAACGCGGAGGAGTTCGAGGCGGCATGCAAGCGGATCCACCGCGACGAGCACGACCCCGAGCTGATGTTCCAGGACGTCGAGACGGATCCCGGATGCGACTGGCAGGAGGGACTGTACAGCGAGAGTTCGATACCCCGCGACTACTGGACGCTCAAGGCCGAGGCGGAGGCCGAGGCGAAGAAGTCCGCGAGCCGCCCGAAGTCGGCGGAGCGGATGGAGCAGGAGCGTCTGTGCGCCGTGTACATGGCGGCGAGGGGGTACGACCGCAGCACGGATCGCAGGGCGAGGATGTACGACCGCGAGCGCGACTTCCTGATGAAGCGCGACCGCTTCGTGGAGCTGTCGGACGGCGTGGTTCTTCCCATCGGCAGGCCGTCGATCCAGACGCGCTTCTGCTGTGGGGAGGACGACCGGGGGCAGGGCGGAGAGGAGTACGGCACGATGGCGTACGCCAGCAAGGTGCTGGAGTACAAGCGCACCGAAGAGGGGTTCAAGCGCGCGAACGTCGGGGACTTCGACAAGGAGATGGTTCACCTCGTGGGCCGTCGTGCGTGGAGGTTCGCGAGGACGGGCGGATACGGAGCGGAGACCTGGCGAGGTGACTTCGTTCCGTGCCTCATGCGCGGCGGCCTCACGGATGGGAGCGTGTACCTCGGGAACGCTGTGAACGCCGGACGCCCGGAGACGGTGGTGCGCATCCTGAACGACGAGGACATGCGGAGGATGCGCAGAGGGTACATGGCCGTGCGGACGGACTTCAGGAGGCGCGTCAACGCCTACTGGAAGCGCTTCGGCGCGTCGAAAATCCACACATGGACGTACTGGACGGAAGCGTGATGCGTGGAGGTGCGACAACATGGACTTCGCAAAGCATGTGCCGGCGCGCCTGCGCGGGCGGTTCGTCGCCGCGTACCAGGGCCAGTACGGATACTGGTTCGAGTTCGACGGGAGCGTTCGTTTCGATGACGTCCAGGGGGGGGGGGCAACTCCCCTTCGCCTACGGCGCCACGATTGACGAGTGCCGAAGGATGATGGAGAACTTCACGATCACACAGAAGGAGACAAGAGACAATGAGCAAGACAAGCGGACCACACAACCCCGACGACGTGCTGATCGGGTTCCTCGACAGCCCGGAGGTAAAGGCGCTGACGGCGCTGGTGGCGGAGGCCGAGGGGGCCGGAACGGTCAGTGACATGTTCCGGGAGTTCATCTTCGCCCGTGCCGAGGCGCACGGGATGATGCGCGACCGCAAGGTCGTGGGAGAATGGCGCGAGAAGGTCCGGGAAGGAGCCGAGGCGATCCGCGCCGCGAAACGAGAACGCAGCGAACGCCGCAAGAAGGCGAACGCGTAAAACGAAAGGAACGAGCAATGGCAACAGACATCGGAGTGAAGGCGACCGGCGACCGCAGGGCGATCGAGCGGATTGCGGCGAAGCGAAACACCACGGCATCCGCCGTGGTGAAAAAAGAGCGTGCGCGGATGCGTCGTCTTTTTGGCCGTGGCGCGTTATATCGCGCCGACATAATGGGGGCCGACGCGCGCTGATCTTTTTTGTTTTCTATTTGACATGGCGCGTTATAACGCGAAGGAGGAACGATGAACAAGAACGAGAAGGCGAAGGTCGAGAAGAAGGTGCGCTGCACCTTCGACCTGACGGAAAGCGAGGCGCGGAAACTGTGCGACCTGCGCTGCGAGCCGAAGCCGAGCACGGCGGCGGCGCAGGTCTGCCGCATGGCCATCAAGGCGGAGGGCGTTACGAAATGAACCAGGCCGAAGTGATAGGCGACAAGGAGGCGGCGGAGCTGTTCGGGCTTTCCCGCGTCGCCCTTCGCCAGCACTGCATGGAGTCGTACGTCTGCCCCAAGGGGAAGGTGGACGTGCGCAAGGCGAACCCCGTCGTGGTTGGGCGGTGCCGCAGGTGGCGGCGTAGCGCGATCATGGTGGTGCTGTCCACGAAGCCGGAATGACGGAGGGTCGAAAGATGACGCTCGAAGAATGGGACAGGCAGCTGTCGGGAATGACGCTGGAGGAATACGACCGCGAGATTTGCCGCAGACTGCGGCGCAGACGGCTCAGGGCGGCGGGCGAAGTCGTGGCCGGGGTTCTCGCCCTTGCCCTGCTCGCGCTCGTGGCGTGGCTGTTTCTCGCGGCTACGCCAGACCAGTTCAGCGCGGAGTGCGAGGCGTTGCGCGCCGAGATGGAGACGCAAGGCAAGTAAAGATTTCCCTGCCGCATGGTGCGGCGGGGATGGCAAACGAAAGGCAAGGTCATGAAGATAAAGACAAAGGCCGGGGCTGCGGCCAAGAAGCAGCCGAAGGAGGCCGAAGCCGTGTCCGCGCCGAAGGTGGCGGACTACGAGCGGAAGCGGACGGAACTGGAGGTCGCGAAGTTGAAGGTCGCGCCCTGGAACCCGCGCCCGAAGATAACGCCCGAAAGCGTGGCTGATCTCGCGGCGAGCATCGAGTCGCTGGGGGTGATCGAACCCCTCGTGGCGATGATGGACGCGGATGGAGGCGCGACGCTTCTCTCCGGGCACAGGCGTCTCGCGGCCGCGAACGTCGCGAAACTCGACAAGGTGCCGTGCGATATCCTCGTGGGCATCGACGAGCCGACGGCCAAGCGCATGATGTTCATCGCGAACCTACAGCGCAAGGACGCCGACCCCATTCTCGAGTCCGAGCTGGTGGGCGGATTGGTGAAGTCCGGCATGACGCAGGACGAGATCGCCGCCGAGACCGGACGCGGGCGCGAATGGGTCGCGCGCAGGCTGAACCTCTCGCGCCTCTCGAAGTCGTGGCGCAAGCGCGTGAAGGACGGCGAGCAGATCACGACGGACTGCCTGGAGCACGTCGCCGCCTACCCCGAAGTTGTGCAGGAGCGGCTGAAGGGAGCGAAGACCTACCAAAACACAGGCGCGGCGCTCCGCTGGTGCGACATCGAGAGCCAGTTCGACCTCGAGACGCAGGACCTGAAGAAGGCCGTGTTCGACAGGACGCCGTGCAAGACGTGCCCGAACAACACGGGATGCTCGCCCGACCTGTTCGACTGGGACGGCAAGCCCGCCGCGTACGGCAAGTGCATGGACGGGAAGTGCTACAAGCGCAAGGTGGCCGAGGCGATAAAGGCGACGATCGCGGACGCGAAGGCGAACGGCGCGAAGGTGTGCGAGAGCAAGCAGCACCCGGACTACTCCATCAGCCTGCAATCCAAGCCCGACAAAAAGCACGACACGCTGTACGTCTGGAAGGACTGGAACGATGAGACCGTGATGCAGTGGGGCGAGCGGCCGAGGGCCGGGAAGTCAAACGGCGAAGCGACCGAGGAGCAGAAGGAGGAACGCCGCAGGAAGATCGCCGCGAACAAGGCGCGGAGGAAACTGGCCGAGTGGTGCGTCAAGGCCGAGGGCGGACTTGCCGACGCGATACGCGGACGGTACGGCGACACTCCCCCTGCATGGGCGCCGTTCGCCTTTCAGAGCGCGTTCTGGCTCGGCGATTACAACTTCTCTGGATCGAAGACGACAACCCACGACGCCGCCTTCTCCTGCCTCGCCAGCGACGGAATGGAAGTGCCGGAGCGGTGGGCCGACGAAGTGGCGAAGGAGATTGCCGACACGTTCAAGAAGGAATGCTACGGGGTGAAGAACGCCGCGCGCGTGTGCGCCCTTTTCCCGGTGGCGAGGGACGCGCTCACGCTGGACGAGCGGCAGCTGATCGTGTCCGATGCGGACACGGAAAGGCTCGAACACACGGAGCCCGTGAAATGGTACGGCGAAGACGCCGAGACCGATGACGCCGAAGAACCCTTCGACGACGAGGAAACCGAAGACTAACGAAAGGAACACTACGATGCTAAACGACAAACAGCGAGAGACGGTGCGGGATTACTTCAGAAGCAATCCCAATGCCAAGCCGCAGGACATCGAGAGGCTGCTGGGCTTCAAGATGGACTTCTTGACAACCTTAGAGACGGGGCTTCTGAGGTCAGAGGTCATCGTCAAGGGCGGAGGCTCCGAGACTGGAACTGCGTCCGGGAAGATGGAGATCGAGTTCAGCATGACCGGAAACGACGACACGCGCAACCTCACCTGCATGATAGCGGTGAAGCAGGTGCAGGCGTCGAAGCAGGACGTCGCGACGAAGCTGCGCGCCTATGTCCTGAAGAAGGTGATGCTGGCGCTCCGCGAGGAGTTCTCCGGCATCCTTCAGGACGGCGACAAGATGCTGTCCATGGTGAGGAACGTGGAACAGGAGATCAAGAAGGAGTACCGCGCGTTCGTCGGAAAGGAGGCGCTATGACGCGACAGGACTACATCAACCATCTTGACGCGCTGCGGCGCGGAGTGCTGAAACTGATGGAGTTCGACAAGAAGGAGAAGGACCTGAACGGTCCGCTTGTCGGAGCCACCACGCTGGAGGACGACCGCGCGAAGAAAACGCAGAAGATGTTCGAGGACCTGACCGTGCGCCTGTACGAGGACGCGGCCGTGTCCGAGAAGGTCAAGATTGAGAAGCTGGAGGCCGGCGACATGGAACAGGCCGAGATGGCGGAGAGGGCGGCCGAGAGCATGGTGAAGTCCGCGAAGCGGAAAGGCGGTGCGAAGTGAAGATCACTCTGACCGCATCGAGCATGGCGTGCGCGCTCCGGTGTCCGCGCCGGTACTGGTACGACAACATCCTCGGGCTGAAGGAGGCGAACCCTTCCGAGGCCCTGCGGATTGGCACGGCGGTGCACAACGGCGGCGAGGCTCGGGCCAAGGGCCTGGACTTCGGCGCGCAGTACGCGGCGGCGCTCACGGGTGGGACGCTCGACGAGTGGATGGCGGCCAAGGTGTTCGGCATCCTCGGCGCGTACGACCGCACGTATGGCGAGATCGAGGACCGGGACTGCTCGGCGATGGAGCCGGAGGTCGAGTTCACCGACCCGATCGACGGATCGAGGACGTTCGAGCAGCGCGGCAAGGTGGACGGCCTCGCCGTGCTGAAGGACGGGCGCAGGGTAGTGTGGGAGCGAAAGACCACGAGCGACGACGTGGGCGAGACTTCCGACTACTGGAACCGCCTGAAGTTCAACATCCAGCTCCTCGCCTACGCGGGATGGGTGTACCACGCCACTGGCGAGCTGCCCGTATGCGTGTACGACGTCATCCGCAAGCCGCAGTTGCAGCCGAAGGCGAACATCCCCGACCTCGACGCGGACGGCCTGCCGATCGTCCTGGACGCGAACGGCCAGAGGTGCATCAAGCGCGACGGGACGCCGAAGAAGACGGCGGACTCCGCCAAGGGCGAGCGCATGGCCGGACACCCCGAGACGCCGGACGAGTACGGATCCCGCATCCTCGACGCGATGAGCGCGGAGGCGGAGCGGTACTTCGCGCGGCGGGAGGTGGCGATCACGCTCGACATGCTCGACGAGTTCCGCAGGGAGCGGCTGGGCGTGTGCCGGATGCTCCTGCACTTCGCGGCCGAGGCGCGCAAGAGCGAGCGGCCCGAATACGCCTATCCGAGGGCGTGCAACCCCGACAACTGCCGGAGCTGCCCGTTCGCGGGGATGTGCCTCAACCGCATACACGTGGACGAAGCGAACGTTCCGGAGGGGTTCCGGATCGCGAAGCACGAAGAACTTTCGCAGCCGCAGGGTGCGGCTTGCGAGTAAACAACAAAAACGAAAGGTAGCAGACAATGGCTATTCCGAAGAGGCCGAGCGCGGCGGCATTTCCCGTGCCAAAGACAACGACGGCTACTGCGCCGAAGACGGAGCAGACCGTGGACGGATGGGGCGACTGCAAGCGCGGCCACTTCATCGGGCTGCATGGAACTGGGGGCGCTGGCAAGTCCACGCTCGCCGCAATGCTTCCGGGGCGGACGCTGTTCATCGACCTGGAGGGGTCGCTGAAGATCATCCGCCCGAAGCTGGAGGCGATGGGGCTGACGGAGCGGATCGCGCCGAAGTTCCTGAAGTACGACCCGAAGGCGCCGGCTGCGGCGTGGAACGACCTCATGGCGTTCATCGCGTCCGACGCGGTGAAGGGCTACGACAACATCGTGATCGACAGCTTCACGCGCGCCCAGGAGTGGGCGGCGCAGAACTGCATCGAGTCGATCCCGGGCGACAGCGCCACGATCCGCAAGTCACTGGAGCAGTGGATGTACGGCAAGGGTTCGCAGCTTGTGTTCGACAAGTTCGCGCCCATCTATCCGCTGATCGACGAGATGGTGGACGGCGGGACGAACGTGCTGGCCATCGCGCACTCGGAGCCGACGAGGTTCACGAACGCGGACGGCGCGGACTACTGGCAGAACCAGCCGCGCCTCGTGCAGGGCGACAAGGGCAAGGCTCCGGGCCGCTCCACGTTCCTCGAAAAGACCGACCACCTGCTCTACCTCGCGGCGGACGTGAGCGTGGAGAAGGGAAAGGCCAAGGGCGGCATGACGAGGACGCTCTACACGGGCGGCATCGCCACGATGATGGCCAAAAGCCGCACGGTGCAGGGATGCGCGTTCGAGGTTCCGAACTGGGACGAGACGGACGGCGCGATGTTCGACTGGTCGCAGATCGTGAAGTGAGGAGGGAAAGACGATGGCATACCGCTACGGAATACCCGACGGCACCTACACGGGCCGTCCCACGACGGCGAGCTGCTACGAGAAGGACGGGCGGCTGATCCTCGACGTGAACTTCGCGGTCAAGGATCCGAACACGGGCGCGTGGTACAAGAAGGACAACGGCTACGACTGGGAGGCGCGGAAGCGCCACTGGCTGACGAGCGCGGACGGAGCCTTCAACGAGAAGACCATCGAGGGCCTGAAGGAGTGGGCGAAGGGGTGGCAGCCCCGGAGCCTCGACGACTTCTGGTGGTTCCAGAACCCCGACGCGAGCGGGACGCCCTTCGGGAACCTGATCGCGATCGGGGAGGTCGAGCTGAACTTCGCGACCGACGGGCAGGGCAACCAGACGATCTGGGTGCACGACCCGAACCGCCCGAAGTCGGGAGGGCGCAAGGCGTACGTCCCGGACGGCGCGAGTTCCGACCGCGCGGCGATGATGGCGAAGTGGGGGACGAGGGCGAAGGCCCTGTTCGCCGCCACGCCGAAGAAGGTCGCGACGGTCGCCGCCCCCAAGGCCGCGTCCGCGCCGTCCGCAGGTGTGTCAGCACCCCATGCGGCCCCGACGCGTCCTGCGGCCTCTGCGCGGCCCGTGGCGGCGCCTGCGGCTGCGAAGCCGTGGGCGTCCTATCCGCAGACCGCTGACGGAGCGTTCGATTACTTCTGCTCGCTCCTGGGCGAGCCGTACGAAGGCGCAAAGCACGAAGAAAAGTGGTTCGAGCTTTTCGATGCGGCGCGCCAGGGGAAGGACGTCGACGAGTTCACGCAGGAGGACACGCAGAGGCTGTTCCAGACGATCAAGGACGGCATGGCCGGATGATTCCAACCGCCCAGTCTCCGGCTGGCCATGCGCCGGGGGCTGGGCAACTTCACGACGAAAGGCAGAGACACATGAAAATCAAGATAGCTGATCTCGACCTGACCTTGCAGACGCGGGCGGGGACGGATGCGGACACGATAAGGACATACGCCGAGGCGATGGACGACGGCGCGCAGTTCCCGGACGTGACGGTGTTCACGGACGGCGAGACGTACTGGCTGGCCGACGGCTTCCACCGCGTGCTGGCCGCGAAGTCGAACGGCAAGACGGCGATATCCGCGGATGTCCGCAAGGGCACGGAGGACGACGCCGTGGTGTTCGGCGGGACGGCGAACAACAAGCAGGGCAAGAGGCCGACGATGGCCGACGTGCAGCACTTCCTCTCGATGGTGTGGGAGCGGCGCGAGGCGATCTTCGGAGGGACGCCCACGGGCGGGAACCTCGCGGAGCGGTGCGGGGTCTCAAGGGCGACTGGCGAGAGGTTCGTGCAGAGGAAGCTGGCAGAAATGCCCAAGGCGCCCGTCCGTCCTACTGCGTCAAAGATACAGTCGAAGATGCCGACGAGACCCACGCACCTCGTGGGCGCGAACGGCAGGGCGTACCCCGTCCGTCCGGCTCCGAAAGTGGCCGAGACCACTTCCGCGCCTGTCAGTCCTACTGTATCAAAGACGCAGTTGAAGATGCCGACGAGACCGACGAGGCAGCACCCAGTGATGCCAGTGGACAGGTACGGAACGGAGATTCCGGTCGAGATGCAGGAGGCGTTCGAGCCGAGCCCGCTTGCGGACATCCTCTCGTGCATCAGCAAGGCGCGCGTCGCCCTGCGCAAGGGGTTCGAGGACAAAGACCCCGCGTTCGCGGCGGTGCGCCAGGACGCGCTGGTCAACCTCAACAACGCGTACAACTTCGTGAACGCCGCCGAGCCGCACTGCGTGTGCCGTATGTGCCAGGGCACGGGGTGCAAGGCATGCCACGAGCGCGGGTGGCAGACCGAGGAGGAGTACAAGCGCAACCCGAAGGAGTTCAAGGTCGATTGCTGAATGGAGGATGCGCAATGAAAACGATTGAGGAACTGGGGACCAGCCCCGCGCCGTGGAAAATGTATGTCGGGGTCTATAGCTTTTGGGTTGATGACAATGCCGGAGAATTTGTCTGCATGAAAAGCTCCACTAGCATGAACGACCGTAATATCGGCAAGAGAAACGCGCGTCTCATCGCGGCGGCTCCTGAACTCTACGAAGCACTCGCCGCCATGCTGTCGTGCTCCGAAAGGGAAGCGCCGTTCACCAAGGAAAGCGGAATGTCTATCGCAATGGACATGGCGAGAAAGGCAATACGAAAGGCGGGAGGCGAGGAATGAACACGATTCGATTCAGCCACGAATACCCGAAGCTGCACGGGCAGACCTCGGCGGAATTGCTGGCGGTTCGCCCGCTGAAGATCGACGCGTACACGCCGAAGGAGCTGCTGGACTACGACACCGCCTACGACGGCGGGCGTTATCCGCTGCGGAGCGGCGAGTACATCCAGCTGATCTTCCTCGGAAACCTGCGCATTCCCTTCTGCACGATCCGCTCGGCGCATCCCGAAAGCAAGGTCGCGTATTACAAACAGTCTGTCGGCAAGGTGTTCACGATCGAGACGCCGGCGCAGGAGAAGTGCCGGAACTGCCAAAATTACATCGATGACGCGCACGGATGCTGGCTGATCGACGTCAGGCAGGTGCCGTGCGAATACTTCCTGCAGAAGGAGGCGGCGGAATGAGGCTTCGCGACTATCAGGAGGCCGCCGCCGAGGGCGTTTTCCGCGAATGGGAAGAGCATACTTCCGCGCTTGCCGTGCTGCCGACGGGGCTTGGCAAGACGGTGCTGTTCGCCGAGATCATCCGTCGGATGCACGAGCGCGGATGCCGCGCGATGGTGCTGGCGCACCGCGAGGAGCTGATCACGCAGGCCGCCGACAAGATACGGCGCGTCACCGGGCTGGAGGCGCAGATCGAAATGGGCGAGTACCACGTCCAGTCGTACTTCGGGCAGATGCCGCCCGTGGTGGTGTCCACTGTGCAGACGCACTGCGCGGGAGGCGACGGCGCGGGCCGCATGAGCAAGTTCGACCCGCAGGACTTCGGGCTCGTCGTGATCGACGAGGCGCACCACGCCACAGCCGGGACATACCGCAGGTGCATAGACTGGTACCGCCAGAACCCGAACTGCAAGGTGCTGGGCGTGACGGCCACGCCGGACCGGGCGGACGAAGCCGCGCTGGGCCAGGTGTTCGAGTCCGTGGCCTACGAGTACGGCGTCCTCGACGCGATCAAGAACGGGTGGCTCGTCCCCATCGAACAGCAGATGGTGACAGTCGGATCGCTGGACTTCTCGAACATCCGCACCACTGCTGGAGACCTCAACCAGGGCGACCTCGCGGAGGTGATGGAGGACGAACGCAACCTTCAGGGCGTGGCAGTCCCGACGGTGGAGATATGCGGCGACAGGCGCGCCATCGTGTTTGCGGCCACGGTGGACCAGGCCGAGCGGCTGGCCGAAATCCTCAACCGCTACAGGCCAGACCGCGCGGCGTGGCTGTGCGGAAAGACAGACAAGGAGGAGCGGCGCAGGATGCTGGCAGACTTCAAGGCGTGGCGCTTGCAGTACGTGGTGAACGTGGGCGTGCTGACCGAGGGGTTCGACGACGCGGGCGTGGAGGTGGTCGTGATGGCGAGGCCGACCAAGAGCCGCGCGCTCTACGCGCAGATGGCTGGGCGCGGCACGAGGCCGGCCGAGGACATCGCGGGGAAGCTGGGCGACGTGCCGACGGCCTCGGAGCGGTGTCGCATGATACGCGAGAGCCGCAAGCCGTCGTGCCTCATCGTGGACTTCGCGGGGAACGCGGGACGGCACAAGCTGTGCTGCTCGGCCGACATCCTCGGGGGGAACATCGACGACGAGGTGGTGGCCGAGGTGTCGCGGCGCGTGAAGGAGAACGGCAAGCCCGTGGACATGGCCGCGGAGCTGGAGAAGGTCAAGGACGAGATCGCGGAGCGCAAGAAGCGCGAGGCGGCGACGAGGGCGCGGCTCAAGGCGCGGGCGAACTTCCTCGTCACGAAGATCGACCCGTTCGACCAGTGGGACCTGACGCCCGTGCAGGAGCGCGGATGGGACAGGAACCGGCGCTTCAGCCCGAAGCAGTCGCAGGTATTGCTGGAGCGCATCGGGGTCGATCCCGAGAAGATACCCTACGGGCAGGGCAAGCAGCTCCTCGACGAATACTTCCGGCGCGTGACGTCCGGCATGGCGTCGCTGAAGCAGGCCGCGCTCCTGAAGCGGAGCGGGTTCCACATGCCGCTCCGTCACGACATGGCGGGGAGGATGATCGGGCGGATGCGCGAAAGGCAGGGCTGGTAAATGAAGCGGAAGTGCGAAGCATGCCCGGCGGAGGTCATGGCCGTGTGCCGCCACGCGTTCGGGAAGTACTGGGGCGACAAGTCCACGAACGGCGAGGGGTGCGACTTCCCTCTCGACGACGTGGCGGAGGCGTGGTACGCGAGGGGGTGGAAACCGGGGACGGGCGCGACGATTAGCCTGACCCTTCCGCTGAAGGATGTGCCGAAGATGCAGACGCGCCCACGGCGCCCTACTGCGTCAAAGATACAGTCGGGGATGCCGACAAGGCCGAAGGTGTCTGCGGCGCTCATGCGGCAGGCGGAGCTGTTTTTCGGGAGGGCGGAGAAGTGAAGAAGCAGACGGATCCATCGCCGGAGACGTGGCAGGGACGCTACAACGCGTTCAAGAAGCTCCTGCCGACGGTATCGAACGCCCATTCGCCGAGCGACATATTCCGCGACGTGTGCCGCATCTTCTCCCTGTCGCTGCGGGGGACGGTGACGATCGACAAGGCCGAGCGGGACGAGATCGAGAGCATGTACGCCTCGCTTGCCGGGAGGTACGGGCCGGACGGGATGAAGAAGGTCGGCGCCATGTTCGCCCATCTCGTCGAAGCGCTGGAGCTGAAGCGGAGCGACTTCCTCGGCCACGTGTACGAAGACCTGAACGCGACGGTCAAGTCGTTCGGCCAGTTCTTCACGCCCGACAGCGTTTCCGCGCTGATGGCGAAGGTGACGTTCGCGGAGCGTCCGGAGCCCGGCAGGATCGTGAAGATGAACGACTGCGCCTGCGGCGCCGGCGCGTTGCTCATAGAGGGCGCGGAGGCGTTCGTGGAAGCGGGCGGGCGACAGGGCGACATGCTGATATTGGCCGAAGACCTCGACGCCACGGCGTGCTGCATCGCGTACACGCAGCTTTCGCTTCTGGGATATCCGGCGGTCGTCCGCCGCATGGATTCGCTCAGCGTGAAGGTGTACGAGGGGCCGTGGTACACGCCCGGCTATTTCCTGCACGGGATGCCGATGCGGAGGCCGTTCGGGATTGACGCGGCGAAGGATCGGCCGAGGGACAAAATCAAGGAAGCGCCGAAGGAGATAGACGTCCGCCAGCTCGTGCAGGCGGAGTTCAGCTTTGGCGAGGAGGGCTGACAGATGAGAACCGAATACATATTCCCCACGCTGCTGATCGCGCTCGACGTGTGCGCGTCAGTGCCGTATGCGGTGCGCGGCAACCTGCGCATGATGGTCTACTGGCTGGCGGCGGCTACGCTTACGGCTTGCGTGACTTACACGGGAGGCCGGGCATGAGATTTAAGCGTTTCAGAATCCGCCCGACGAAAATTGCGCGAACGGTGCGCCGTGTGAAGAATGCCGAAAGAGCGATCCAGAAGGAGCGCGAGGAAGTTCCGCTGTTTCCTGAGCTTGTGCGCTTCAAGAACGCAGACGAACGACTGAACCATCTGGACGAAGTACAGATTGCGTATTGGCAGAAAATCCGGGACTGCGACGCGAGAATGTGGAGGAAGTTCCGGCGGCGGCTTTACGGACTGTCCGAAGCCGACTGTCAGAAATTTCTGGACTACTGGAACGCACACGTGATGATTCCGGGCGAGGCGTGCTACGCGAGTGACACGCTGACTAACTTTCTCAACCGCGAGGACTGGCGACAGGAAGACATTGCTGCAATTCAGAAAGGCGGTGCGAAATGACAGAGAAGCGGCTAATTGGTGAGTGCGTGGCACGTGGGAAAGATGGTTGCTGTTGCTACGTCTATGACAAGGAAGTATGTGGCAAGCCATGTTCCGGCCAAGACAAGGATTGCAAACACTTCTTTAGGGTGGCACGATGGAGGCTGGAGCGCGGAACGTGCGCTGGGGGTTTGTGATGAGTAGCGGGTGGGTCAGGGTCAGCAGGGCGCACCCTTGCCCCTGCTGTCATAGGGGGGACTGGTGCGGTGTTTCGGCAGACGGCGTGGTGTGCCACTGCATGAGGGTCGAGAGCGCGAACCCCTGCCCGTCCGGCGGGTGGTTCCACTTCCTGAAGGAGCGTCCGAAGCGCGTGGAGGTGAGGCGCGGGCCGAAGCCGCCCGTCCGCCCGAGGATGTTCAACGCCGAGCTTACCATGGCGGGGTTCCGCGCCGAGTTCGAGAGCCCGGGAGGCGGGAAGGACATCTTCGACTCGCTGATCGAGGTCGCGAACGACCTGAACATGTGCGCGGCCGACGTCGACCGCCTTCTCGTCGGACGGAGCGCGTTCCACGGCGCGTGGGCGTTCCCGATGCTGGACGGAGGGGGAAAGTGCGTCGGGATAAGGCTGCGGGAGTACGGCGGCAGCGGCAAGTGGTCCGTGGGCGGATCGCGGGACGGCCTTTTCTACGACCCGGAGCTGATGCCGAGGGAGGCGGAGTACAACGGGATGAAGGGGCGCGAGCTGGTGGTGGTCGAGGGCGCGACGGACTGCATAGCGGGCTATGCGCTCGGCCTGCCCTGCGTGGGGAGGTCGGCATGCGCCACGGGGGCGGACGCGCTGAAGGAGCTGTGCGCCCGGCTCCTCGTCTCGCGCGTCACGATCGTGAGCGACAACGACGAGTACAAGTTCCGTCCGGACGGGACGCCGTGGAAGCCTGGCGCGGAGGGTGCGCAGGCGCTGGCGCGGAGGATGGGGCGGACGTACAGGATCGTGACCCCGCCGAAGAAGGACCTGCGCGAGTGGTACTACGCCGGGCTGACCGCCGAGACCTTCTGGATGGTGGCGGATCTCCAGCCGTGGCGCAGGGCGCAGGGCAGCGGTACCGTGCTCTTTCCCCCTTCCGCCCCCAAGCCCCCCACCATCCCCCATACTCAGTCATCAGAAGTCAAGAGACCTACAAGGAGACACCATACTCATGTATAATAATTATAATAATACTATTACGCGCACGTGCGCGTGCGAGGCCGTGACGATACGGATCGACTGCATACCACCGACGGCCACGGCCCAGCAGAAGGGAGCGTTCGTCTGCGGAGGGCGCATCCGGTTCTACACGAAGAAGAAGGTCCGGCAGAGCGAGAACTTCCTCGCCGCTCTCCTCTCGATGCACGTCCCGGACGTTCCCTTCTCGGAGCCGGTGTCCCTGAAGGTGCGCTGGACGTTCCCCTACCGCAAGAGCGAGCTCAAGCGGATCGTGAGGGCCGCCGTCCCCATCCCGCACCAGGTGCGGCCAGACCTCGACAACCTGGAGAAGAACCTGCTGGACGTGCTGACCCGCCTCAACTTCTGGACGGACGACTCGCTCGTGACGGAGAAGTCCACCTCGAAGTGGTGGGGGCAGAAGCCGGGGATCGACATCGAGATCCGTCCGATGGCGTTTTGACGGACGGTCTAAACACGATGAACTGTACACCCGAAAAATGCCCGCACAGGGCGCTGATGGAGAAGGCAAGGGCCGCTTGCCTCGCCTGCGACCACATAGAGCCGGCGGGGCATGGCGGAACTGTCTCCTACGACGCCGCTGGTGAGCGCATCGTGCAGCGCGAGAAGATCGCCTTCGACCGGACGCCGAGGGGACAGGTCACCACCCTTCCGCCGGAGGTGGAGGAGCGTACCGCCGAGCTGTACCGCAGATGGTGCATGCTCGACACGATAGACGCCCTGCTCATGCTCCATGTGTGCAACGGAGGGACGTGCGCCACGTTCGGCGCATACCTCGACAGGGTGATGGAGACCATAGGGCGCATGGACGTGACGAGGGATAGCTACAGGGCGACGGCATGGGCGAAGTTCCAGCGGCTGATCCGCAGGTTCGCGCCCTTCATCCACGGACGCATGCACTCGTGGGACGACGGCCATGGGGGAGCGGTGCGCAGGGAGCGGGAGGACGCCGAGCGGAAGGACTTGCAGCCCGACCTGTTCGACTTCATGGGGGGCGACCAATGATGCGTATGATATATGGCCGCGCCGGGGCTGTCAAGTTTTTTGACGCGCCAGAGCCGCGCAGGGCCGTCCAGGACGCGTCCGCGAGTTTTCCCCGTGTGTGGATTCGCATTCAAAGGGAAGCGCCCAGACGGCGGATTTCGGGCCATCCGCGCGATGGCGGCCCGTGGGGTAGGTACTCCCGGAGGGGGCGCACACCGGCTTATGCCCAAGGCGCGAGGTACCCCGAGAAAATGTAGTGACGAATTTTTTTCTGAAAACCCAAGGAGGCGGAAATGCGGAAGCGAAAGACTGAGGTGTCGGCTCTGCCGGCGGTGGATGCCGACGAGAACGGGGGCGTCGCCGTTGCCGAGGGCGAGGAGCGGGTGGAATTGTCCGCCCTGCGCGAGAACCCGGACAACCCGCAGACGGTGACGGAGGAGGAGTTCGGGAAGCTGCGCGATTCGATGCGTCGGATTCACGGATTCCTGCGGACGCGTCCCCTTCTGGTCGAGGAGGACGGCACGATAAAGTGCGGCAACAAGAGGTTCCGGGCCCTTGTGCGGAACGGCGTCAAGGTGGTGCCAGCCGACTACGTGAGGCGGCTTTCCGACTACACGCCCGAGGAGGTGCGCGAGTTCATCCTTCAGGACAACTTGCAGCGCGGGGACTGGGACGTCGACAAGCTGCTGGCGCAGTACAGCGCGGACGAGCTGAAGGCGCTCGGGGGAGGGTTCGACGAGCTGATCGCGGAGTTTGCGGCCAAGGGCGCGGAGAGCGAGTTCGAGTACTCGTCGAAGATCGAGGCGCCGCAGTACAACATCACGGGAGACAACCCGGAGCTGGATGACCTGTACGACACGGAGAAGGCGGACGCGCTGGCCAAGGAGATAGACGAGGCCGACGTGCCGAAGAAGGTCAAGGCGTTCCTGAAGGTCGCGGCGATGCGGCATGTGGTGTTCAACTTCCGAAACATAGCCGAGTACTACGCACACGCCGACGCGAAGGTGCAGCGGCTTATGGAGAAGTCCGCGCTCGTGATCATCGACTTCGAGGACGCGATACGGAACGGGTTCGTGGTCGTGTCCGAGAGGATGGCGGCCCTGCGGGGAGGCGACGAAAGCGAGGGCGGCGATGATGCGGAGTGACTTCTGCGTGTTCATCCTCACGCACGGACGCGCCGACAACGTGATAACCGCGCGGACGCTGAAGCGGCAGGGGTACACCGGCAAGACCTTCTTCGTGGTGGACGACCAGGACGAGCAGGCCGACCGCTACCGCGAGAACTTCGGGGCCGAGAACGTGCTGGTGTTCGACAAGGAGGATGCGTGGCGGAGGTGCGACCCGATGGACAACGCGCACCGGATGGGCGTCATCCTGTACGCGAGGAACGCTTGCTTCGACCTCGCGCGGAAGGTTGGGGTCAAGTACTTCCTGGAGCTGGACGACGACTACAAGCAGTTCTGCTTCAGGTGGCGGAACGGCGAGAAGCTGGACTGGAGGGACATGGACGACCTCGACTCCGTGTTCTCCGCGATGGTCGAGTTCCTGATCGCGACGAACGCCGACACGGTGGCGATGGCGCAGGCCGGCGACTTCGTGGGAGGGATCTGTTCGACCGCCGCGACGCATCCCGTCCTGCGCAAGGCCATGAACACGTTCTTCTGCCGGACGGACAGGCCGGTGAGGTTCCAGGGTTCGATAAACGAGGACGTGAGCATGTACTCGCTGGCCGGGCTGCGGGGGCGTCTCGTCCTCACGCTGACGTCCGTGATGATCGTGCAGATGGTGACGCAGACCAACGCGGGGGGCATGACCGGGACGTATCTCGACGGCGGCACGTACCTCAAGAGTTTCTATTCCGTCATTGCCGCTCCGTCGTGCGTCCGCATCTCCATGCTGCACGGAGGCAAGAAGGACACCGCGCAGCACTGGCGGATCCACCACCACGTGAAGTGGGAGAACTGCGCGGCGAAGATCATCAGCGCGAGGTGGCGCAAGGGCCGTGGCGGGAGATAGCGCAGGATGGCGGTCGCGGAGACAGCGAAGGTCGAGGCGCTGGCGGCGCAGGGATTGTCGAAGGTCGAGATCCGTGGGCTGCTGAAGCGCGACCTTTTGCCGGATGAGGTTCGGGCCGTGGCCGCTGGGCGTGGAGTGTGGAAGCTGAAGGAGGCGAAGCGGAAGGCCAGCAAGGGCGAGGCGAAGACCGGCGCCGAGAGAATGAGCCAGCTTCGGGCGAAGAAGAACGCCATCGAGAGGCGCGAGCCCGAGGATATGGCGAGGCGGAAACGGCTGGAGAAGAACCCCGAGAAGTGGCTGAAATGGTACTTCCCGAACATCTTCACCCTGCCCTTCTCGGATGGGCACCGGGCGATCATCGACTCGGTGCTGAAGACGGACGCGACCGGGAAGAACATGGTCGTGGCCGCTCCGCGCGGCGAGGGCAAGACGAATATCCTGCGCTACCTGTCGATCTACCTCATCTTCACGGAGCGGGCGAAGTTCGTGGTCGTGGGTGGGTGGCAGAACCGCGCGGCGTCGGAGGCGTTCTCTACGTGGTGTCTCGCGCTCACGTCCGAGCGGCTTGTGGCCGACTACCCGGAGTTCTGCGCTCCGTTCGCGGAGTCAACCCACGGGAACCGTCTGCCGCGCCTGCACTGGCACGGTGAGGACCAGCCGACGGGTGCGGCGATAAAGTCCACGAGGATGCAGATCGTGTTCCCCGACGGGCGGGGCGCGATGGCCGCGGGATCGCTCCAGGGTGACATCAAGGGGCTGAACATCACGACGGTGGGCGGAATGTCCCTCCGTCCCGACAAGCTGCTGCTCGACGACCCGCAGGACGTGGACCGCGCGGCGGATCCCGTGTTCGTGCAGGAGACGCTTCACAAGATCGACACGCAGTGGCTGTGCCTCGCCGGGCCGGACACCCGCATATCCATGATGGTGGCCTGTACCATCTACGCGCCAGACGACGTGGGCGAGAGCCTGGGCAAGCGACGGGACAGTGTGTTCGTGCGGATCCCGCGCGTGACCTCGTGGCCCGTGGACTTCGACAAGACGGACAGCCTGGCGCGGACGCTCTGGGAGAAGTGGTTCGACCTTTACTGCGACGAGGGGACGCGCGACGAGTCGATCGCGTTCTACCGGCGGAACAGGAAGGCGATGACGGACGGCTTCGCCGTCTCGTGGAAGTACCGCTTCGACAGGTCGAAGGGAGACCCGGACGCCCTTTTCAGCGCGATGGTGGACTACTTCACGAAGGGGCGCGAGGCGTTCTTCTCTGAGTACCAGAATGAGCCGGTCGACCGCGACGTGAGCCTGTACGAGCTGACGCCGAAGTGCGTCATGTCGCACGCCTGCAACCTGAAGCAGAACGAGTCGCCGGACGACACCGTGCTGACCGTGCTGACAACGGACATCAACTACTCGTACGGCCTGACCTACGAGGTGGCCGCGTTCACGAGGGCGCACACCTGCCACGTCCTGGCCGAGGGCGTG
Source organism: uncultured bacterium (assembly GCA_900547945.1). Taxonomy (GTDB): domain Bacteria; phylum Verrucomicrobiota; class Kiritimatiellia; order RFP12; family UBA1067; genus RUG572. The sequence goes on along the minus strand of URIT01000013.1, from coordinate 18,203 downwards.
TGGTGCGGGGCGCCGCTTCCCGTCTCCACCAAGAACACGAACCAGATGCAGCGGCAGGCCGCCGTGAAGAAGTCGCTCGAGAACTTCTCGGCGTGGGTGGCGATGCAGCCGTGGCGGATCGACCAGTGGTACATCGACGCCGGCGGCGAGCAGTTCGAGACCGTGACCTCGTTCTGCCGCGAGGCGCGGAAGGAGGGACGGCTGGGGCGCGCGATGATAGGCCGCGCCGGAAAGACGTACAACCCGCTCACGAAGACGCAGTTCGGGCGGGTGCGGGCGAGGGTGTACATGTGCTTCACCCGCGAGAGCGGCAGGTGGTACTGCTTCGACGCGGACTTCTACAAGGAGGCGGGGCAGACCTCGTGGATCACCCCCGTGGGCCAGCCGGGGAGCGCGACCATATACGAGGGCTCGCACCGAGACTACGCCGACCAGATGTGCCGGGAAGTGCTGGAGGCGAAGGGCGTGCTGGAGACGCGGTCGGGGGCGGCGACCGTGTACGCATACAAGTGGAACACGCGGCCAGGAAAGCACGACAAGCTGGACACCCACGCGATGGCGTACGCGGCAGCGGGGTACGAGGGGGTGCTGTCGCTCGACGCGGAGGTGCATCCGCACGCAGTCCGTGGCGGAGGCCACGACGCGCACAGGCGAAACCGAAGGAGGTCATACGATGGGTAGGAACAGGCGAAGGACATACGAGGATGCCGTCGGGATCGACGAGCATGCCGATGGCATCCCCTGCGCGGAGTGCGGATGCCGCCATTCGTACGTGGTGCGGACGGTGAAGATGGGCGCGGTTATACGGCGGACGAGGCGGTGCCGGCACTGCGGCCACGAGTACTACACGACCGAGGCGGGATAGGGTTCTACTGTATCATTGACGCAGTAGAACGACACCGCCAACTGCGTCAAAGATACAGTAGATCGACCCCTTCCGACTGTATCTTTGACGCAGTTGGAGAGGGTGCGTGGAGGGGCGGGAGGTGCCGAAAACCATGCAAAAGTGCTACATATAGCACCGTGCGCGTGGTTTTTGCGCTTGACGTGCGCTATCATTGTACGCGCAATGGCACAGAACAAGACAGACACGGCGAACGCGCCGACGGCAGGGGTGAGCGACGCGGACTTCGCTGAGGCCGCGGCGAACCCTTCCTCGTTCTCGGTGGACGGACTCTCGCAGACGAACCGCCCGCTCACGGAGCTGATCGCGGCTGACCAGTACCTGCGCAAGCGCGCGAGGGCGGGACGGCGCCGCCATCCTCTCGCGGGGATGGTGTCGCATCTTGTGCCGCCGGGGACGTGCGACCGCTGAAAGGAGCCCGACGAGATGGCGAAGAAACACCAGAGGACATCGTTCGAGGGGGCGCATATAAGCGCCCGCTTCGACAACGCCCGGCACACGCCCGACACGGACTCCCTTTTCCGAAACGTGGATTCGCTGGCGATCACCGCCGCGCTTTCGCCCACGGTGCGCCGCACGGTGAGGGACCGGGCGCGGTACGTGGTGTTCAACTGCCCGTACGCATGGGGGATGCTCGACACGCATGCGTCGTACGTCGTGGGGGCGTGGGTGTCCGCTTCCTTCCCGCGCGGGGGCGTGCCGGAGGAGGTGCGCGACAGGCTGGTGCGCGACTTCGATGCGTGGGCGCTCAAGGTGGGGCTGTGGGAGAAGCTGCGCACGATGGTCCGGGCGAAGACCACGGACGGAGAGGCGTTCGCGGTGTTCTACACGGATCCGTCCATCGTGGACAGGAAGAACCACGTCACGCTGAACCTCGCCACGATAGAGTGCGACCGCGTGGAGTCGTGGACGGAGGCGATCACCCGCGAGAACGAGACGGACGGCATCCGCTTCGACGCCTACGGCCACCCGACGGAGTACCGCATACTCAAGTACCACCCGGGAGACTACCGCTCCATCAGGAACATCAAGTACAGGGCGGGCGAGTGGACGAAGGCGGCGAACGTCATCCACTACTTCGACGTGCTGCGGCCCGAGCAGGTGCGCGGGGTGAGCGACTTCGTGTCCGCGCTGGAGATTCCGGCAGACCAGAAGTCCTACCGCTCGTCGGTGACGCAGACCGCGATCAACGCGGCGAACATCAGCGGCGTGCTGGAGACCGACCAGGTGCCGGAGTGCTTCGACGACGAGGATGCGTCCATCGGCAAGTGCGCGATGGAGGTCAAGCCGAACACCGTCTTCCAGATGCAGCGCGGCGCGCTCGTGACCATGCCGGAGGGGTGGAAGATACACCAGCTCCAGGCGCAGCAGCCGACGAGCCAGTACAACGACTTCGTGCGGGCGCTGATCGCGGAAATGGCGCGTTGCCTCTCGATGCCGGTCAACCTCGCCATGTGCGATTCGAGCCAGCACAATTTCGCGTCCGCGAAGATCGACCACACCGTGTACGGCGACAAGATCGACTCCATCCGCTCCACCCTCGCGACGAAGGTGCTCGACCGCATCTTCTCCAAGTGGCTGGAGGAGTACGCGGTTCAGCAGAGGATCGACGAGAAGACGCTGGACGCGCTCCTGGACGTCGAATGGCTGTTCATGGCGAGGCGCAGCGCGGACGTGATGAAGGACGCGAGCGCCGACAACACGCGGCTGGGGAACGCCTCGCTTTCGTACGAGACGCTTTACGCGAAGGACGGGAAGGACTGGAAGCGGGAGGTGCGCCAGGCGGTGGCCGAGCGCGCGCAGATCCTGTCGTGGTGGCGCGATGAGTGCGCGAAGAACGGACTGCCCGAGGACACGCCCTGTCCCTTCTTCGCGAAGTCCGCGCCGGTCCCGTCCGCGCCGACCGAAGACCAGCTTCAGCACGACACGCAGAAGAACCTCAACCCGAACAACCGGGCGAAGGGAAATTGACGGAATGTCCAAACGTGAAGGAGAACTGACATGCCGGATGAAAAGATAGCCGAACTTCTGAAGAAGCCGCTCGTCGCGACGGGCGTGGTTTCGCTCGTCGCCGAGAAGGACGCCGATGGCAAGCCCGTGGAGGGCAACAAGAAGATGACGATCACCGCGTACAACGGCGGGCTGATGAACGTCGCCTGGGGCTACCCGGTCGGCATCGAGCTGTCCGGCCTGAAGTGGCGCGACGACAACGCCGTGCCGATCCTGTGCCAGCACAAGACGTACTCGATCGACTCGATCTGCGGACAGGCAACGAAGGTGTCGCACGACGGAAGGACGCTCACCATCGACGCGGACTTCATGCCCGTGTCGCAGGACGCGAAGAAGGTGCATGAGCTGGCGAAGGCCGGCTTCAAGTTCCAGGCGAGCGTGGGGGTGTCCGCGAAGGACGTCATCTTCATCGACGCGAAGCAGTCGTACAAGCTGAACGGCGAGGAGGTCAAGGGCGAGTGCTACATCGTACGCGCCGGAACGCTGAACGAAGTTTCCATCGTCCCCTTGGGGGCCGACGGATCAACGCAGACGGCTATCGCGGCCGCCGCACAAACGCACAAGGAGGGCATCATGCCTGAAGACAAGAAGAAGCCGGCGGGGGCCGCAGAGCCGACCGACGCCGCAACCGTGGAGGCGGCACAGACCGCAGAGCGCGAGCGCGCCGCTTCCCTCATCGCCGCGTGCAAGGGGCACGAGGACATCATGGCCAAGGCCGTCAAGGAGGGCTGGACCGCCGAGAAGGCGGAGCTGGAGTGCCTCAGGGCGGAGAAGGCCGCAGCGGAACAGGCGAAGATCGAGGCGTCCCGCATGGGCGCTCCCGCGATCATCGACCTCAATGCGAGCGCGCGGAAGGACGCGAAGACCGTGGTCGCCGCCGCGTGCATGGGCGCCGCGATGAAGGACAGGGATCTGGAGGCGCACTGCAAGGGCGTCGACCTCGACGCCGCGCACGACCTCGGGATTACCCGTCTCAGCGACATCTTCGCCGCGTTCGGGTTCGCGTACCGTCCGGGCGACAACGCGAGCATGACGAAGGCGATCAAGGCCGCATTCTCCGACGTGAACATCCCGAACGTCCTCGCGGACGTCGCGCACAAGTTCGTCCTCGCCGGCTTCGGAGCCGTGGGCGACGACTGGCGCAAGATTTCCCGCGCCGTCCCCGTCGTGGACTTCAAGGCGGTCAAGGGCGTGCGTCTGGTGATGGGCGGTCTCCTGAAGTCGCTCGCCAAGGGCGGCGAACTCCAGCACGTCGATCTCTCGGACGAGGCGCGGAGCGTCCAGGCCGCGACGAAGGGGTCCATCGTGGGGATCACCCGCGAAGACCTCATCAACGACGACCTCGGCGTCCTCTCGCTGATCCCGGAGCGCTTTGGCCAGATGGCCGGACGCACGATCAACAAGGACGTGTTCGGCGCGCTTTCCACCACGGGGAGCGACTACGGCGCGAACACGAGCGGAGCCCTTTCCGTCGCCACGCTGGCCACGGCCTACGGACTCGCCCTTGCGATCAAGGACGCGAACGGCGATCCCATCGGCGCGATCCCGAATCGCATCCTCTGCGGCCCGTCGAACTTCGTCACGGCGCGGAACATCTACCAGTCCGAGCTCGTCCACGGCGGGAGCAGCAAGACGCCTTCCGCGAACGAGATGCGCGGGCTTCTGGAGGCGATCACCTCGCCGTTCCTGTCCGGCACGAAGTACTGGCTGTTCAACGACGCGTTCCCGCTCGTGGACGTGGCGTTCCTGAACGGTCGCACCACGCCCGTGGTGGAGACGGCGGAGGCCAACTTCCACCAGCTCGGGATCGAGATGCGCTGCTACTTCGACTACGGCCCGTCGGAGGGCGAGCTGAAGGCCGCCGTCTACTCGACCGGCGCGTAATGGCAATCGCGGCGCGGCGGAGCCGCCACACGACCCCCGTGAAGGTTCCGCCGCTGCCGATCTCTGAAACATCCAACCGAAAGGAAAACAGAAAATGGCTATCTCTACCACTGCGGCAAAGTTCCGCAAGACCGGCGACACGCTCGACTACACGGCGGCCGCGAACATCAAGCAGGGCCAGCTTGTCGTCGTCGACGGCTGCGTCTGCATGGCGATGTACCCCATCGCGAACGGATCGACCGGAACGCTCAAGGTGCTTCACCGCGGCGAGGTGATCGAGGTGACGACCAACGAGGCGATCGGCTCGACCGACGCGGGCACCGCGATCTACGTTGTCGCGGCCACGGGTCTTGTCACCAAGACCTCGACGGACAACACGCTCCTCGGCTACGCGCGCGCCGCCATCGGCTCGACCGACCTGTCGTTCGAGGTCGTCTGCGCCTAAGCGCGCAAGGGGAAACGGGCCGATGCGCAAGCCGAGCGAGTACCTTCCCGCCGCAGTCGCGGGGCTGAGGAGCCGTCTGATGCCAGACTGCTCCGAGACCCTGCGCCATGCGGGGAGGTCCGCCGAGGTGACGCGCGTCGGCTCGCTTTCGAGGGGAGAGGACGCGATGGCGGGGGCGGACGTAAACGAAGACGTGCGCGTCCTCGCCCTCGCGTCCGACTTCCCGGAGCTGGAGAAGGGACGGCTCGTCTCGCTGTCCGGGAAGTGGCGCATCGTGACGAGCGCGAGGACGGATCCTGCGGCGGCCACCCTGTCCGTGTGGATGTCCGCAGAGCTGGAGAAGTGCCGAGCGTCCTACAGGCGTCCCGGCACGAAGATCGCGCAGCCCGTGGACGTGCTGGCCGTCGAGGGCGAGGTGATAGAGCCGAACGGCGAGGCGTTCGCGCCCACGCCTCGCCGCCAGTGGCATGTGGCCGTCCCCGAGGAGGGATGGTACGAGCCGACCGAGCCGCAGGTGGGCGACCGCATGGAGCTGGACGGAACGAGCCTGCGCGTGGCGTCGGTGGCGAAGCGCGACGGGTTCTTCATCCTCGAAGCAAGGGCCGGGAGGTGACGCGATGCCGGCCGCGATAGCATTCGAGTGCGAGGTGGATGCGCAGAGCATCGCCGACTTCATGAAAGCCATTGCGGACTACCAGCGCAAGACGCAGCGCGACATGCGGGGCGCGTTGCGCAGCGCGACGATTGACCTGTGCAGCAGCTTGCGTGCGCGTACCCGCAAGGCACCCAAGGTGGTTCCGCGTGATGATGTGCGCTGGGGAGAGGAAACGCCGAAATACTACACGGGGAAGAAGGACGGCAAGGTCTACAGGCGCGTGGTTGTCACGCGCTGGTTCAAGGGCAAGCGCAGCCAGCATGTGCATTGGCAGGAGGTGCGGACAAAGTACCGCAGCCGCAAGACGCGGAACGGGATAAGCGAGAGCTGGAGCGAGGCGACACCTGCAATGCTGCGGGAAGCCCGGCAGCGGTTCGGCGCGGTGCGCATGTGGGGGCTTGCCAAGAAGTCTTGGGGCTGGTTCATGCGCAGCCTCTTCAAGACGGCGACGCAGGACGAGAACCCAAAGGCGGTGCTGACGAGGCGCATGGTTGAAGGGGGCATAACGGAGAAGCGGGAGCCGCTGCCGGACGGCACCATTGACCTGCAAGCCCCGATCAAGTGCGAGATAACGCTTGTAAACAAGCTGGAATACATCCGCAAGGCGTTGCAGCCGGGCGCGTTGGCAATGTCCGTCCAAAAGGCGACCAATAAAATACGCGGCAAGGTCGAAAGCGGCGTGCGCAGCCGCAAGTTCGGCAATTGACGGGCGGTCAACATGCAGGAGGCATTATGGCATTGAGCGTAAGCACGTCATTGGAGGCTAAGGTCCTCGCAACGCTGCGGGGGCTTGGGCTGCCTCTGCCCTGCGTCGGGCTTATGGAGGTGGCTGACGCTGGCGCGATGAAGGAGCAGGACCTTTCATCCGTGCAGGTGCGCGTCTACAACTTCGCGCAGGTCACGGAGGCAAGCGGAATGTTTACCCTGTCGGTGGAAATCCGCTTGAATGTGGAACAGGCGGAAAGCGCGAACGGCGGAGTGTTCTACGACGCGCACGAAGCAATCGCGCTGTGGTTGCAGCATGTAATGGTGGGCGAGGCGTGCGCGGAGCTGGACACGGACGAGGTATTTGTGGACGGCTTGCAGCGCACGGGCGACGATAAAGACTTTGACACGGCAGGCGGCGAATGGTTCGCGGCTTGGAACATGACCCTTTCGGGTCGCATCAAACAACAGGAGGGAACCTAAATGAGCAATGCAGGATTCAACGCGGCGACCGACATTTTCAGCATGGGTAACGATTGGGGCGTCCGCAGTTCGAACGAGAACAGGAGCGGCAGCACGGCGGAATGCCCGGACAGCCTCGGTGACATTACGCACCGCGACAGCTACGCCGACCGCATTGCGCCGTCCGCCGAGTATGTGCTTGAAAAGGACACGGACAGAATTCCAGACCTTGGCACCGTCGTGACGATCGGCAACAAGAAGGTCGCCATAAACAGCATCACGGTGCGCACCGTGCGCGGCACGGCACCTGCGGCAACCGTCAGCGGCGTGCAGGTGAGCGACGGCGCGACAACGAAGCGCACCTACGGCTGCGGCGCAATCGCCCTTTCGGCACGCCACAAGGCGCAGGACATTCTGGGCTGGCTTGGTCAGACCCCGCCGACCACGCTTACGGAGGCGACATTCACCTTTAGCTGCGACATCACGCTCGCAGACCCCAAGGGCGCAATAGCCAACTTTGACGTGAGCAACGGCAGGGTGGTTGCGGCGTACACGCACACAACGGGCGACGGCACCACAGTTTCCGCCCCTTCCGTCACGGGCAACACCAGGGTCGTTTCCGCACCCGTCAGCAAGGACAGCCCGGAGAACGACTACACCACGACTACATACAGCGTCACCGATTCGCTTGCGGGCGAGGAGGCGGCTTAACAGGGTGGGCGGCAATGGTTGCGGAGCTTGCGAGGGAAGACTATGAAGACATGCTGGCGGAGGGGCTGCGCCCCACGCTGGATGATTTTGAACGCCTTAACCAGCTTGCGGTGCGGCTTGAGGACGGGGTGGAGACTACCCCGGCCAACCACCCGCGCATTGGCTGGGCTGGCGATGTGCCCTTCTACGAGCCGACCGCTGCTGCGTTGATGTGGTTGCAGGACTACGCAAGGCGGGTGCCGTGCGACGAGGAGACGCAGCAGAGCTTTTTCTACTTCGCCCTTGCGCACGGGCGCGACCCTGCCGTGTTTGAAAAGCTGATTGAACCGCACGCGATCGGCAAGGCCGTAAAGGCGTGGCTGCGCAAGCTGCCATGCACGGTGCGCGAAATGGAACGGGCGTGCAGGTACGCGGCATGGGGGCTGGACGATGCGCAGCCAGCCTTGACGCAGCAACGTAAAGAGTACCTGCGGCGGAAGAACACGACGGCGGCTGCGGACAACTTGCAGAAGCTTGAGCGGGTGCTTGCCGCTGCCGCCGCATCATCGGGCATGGCATACTTTGACCTGCTGGCTTGCACGCCTTCGCGCCTTAACGCGATGGTGGTCGCGGCGCAGGTGGAGGCGGGCGCGAAGGTGTCGCGTGACATGGCGAAAGCGCAGGTTGACTATACCGCCACGCTGCATGAGATACGGGAACGGCTGACGAGGGAGCGCGACAATGGCAAGTGAAATCAAGATACATCTTGCGACCTATCTCAAGGACGAAGGCATCAAGGCAAGCGAAGCGCAGATAGGCAAGCTTGCCACGGATGTGAAGCGCATGAACTCCGAAATGCAGCGCAGCACCGACCAGACGGTGAAGCGGCTTGGCAAGATGGAAGGTGCGCTCGGCAAAATACAGGATTGCCTGTCGGGCTTCGCCGCAAAGGCAATGTCCGTCATCGGCGCGTTCAAATTGGGGTGGGATATAGGTACGTGGCTTAACGAAAAGGTTGTCACGCCGTTGTTCGGCTTGAAAGACCCGATAGAGGAGCTTAAAAAGCACAACCGTGAGCTTAAGCGGCAAGCGGATGAGGCCGTGCAGAAGTGGGAGGAGGCGTTTGAGAAATGGTCGGCTGGCTGGGAAAAGGAGGTGCAGGGCGCAGACCGTGCCCGGCAGAGCATTGAGGACTTGACGCAGGCATATTTGAAGATGCAAGCGGCGCGTGAGCGCGTGCAGTCTGCGCAGGACGATGCGCAGATGCTGGGGATGCAGCGCGATAAATTTGACGCAATGGCTGGTGCGTCAACGCCGGAGGAGGCGACGGCAATCGGCAAGTACCACGATGTGCTGATTGCGGAGGCGCAGCAGAAGCAGCAGCTTGCGGAGTTTGACCGCAGGGCGGAGGAATCGGCGCAGAAACAGGCAAGCGCGGAGCAGCAGCTTGCGGAGGCTGTCTCCAAACGAAGGGCGTTAAAGCAGCAGATGGCGGAGCTTGACAAGAAGCAAGCCTACGTTGAAAGCCGGAAATCTGTTGAAGACTTGGGCTGGGAGGGCAGCTTCAAGGAGGAGGAGCGGGTAAAGAAGCAGAAAGAGCAGCTGCAAAAGCAGCTTGACGCAGCCGACCGCGATGTGCGCGTTCGGCGTGCCGACATCCAAGCCATGTCGGCAAGCCGCACCGCAGAGGCACAGGAACGCGCCAACATCGAGGAACGCGCACGGCTTGAGGTTGACGAGCGCAAAAAGGCATACGACGATTATGTCGCGGAGGTGGAGCGCAAGGAGGCGGAAGCCGCCGAGGCTGAATGGCAGCGGCAGCAGGAACAGGCACGCAGGATTGTGGAGGCAGAGCGGGAGGAGCGGGCGCGTATGGAGCAGCAGCTTGCGGCGCAGCGCATTGCAGACCTGCGCACGGAGCTTTCAGAGCGGCAGCGCATGGAGAGCGACGCGAAATCACGGCAGTCCGCAGCCGCTGGAGGTCTTGCACAGGTTTGGGGCTGGTACCGCAACCAAAGCAGCATGCAAGCGGTGATTGACGAGCAGAAGGCACAGGCGTTGGCGGAAGCACAATGGGAAAAGGACTTTGAACGGCTTAAGTTCAAGCACCGCGACTGGCGCGAGATCGAGTTCGGCAAGCTTTCGGCCGCCGACGAGAGCGTGCGGCAGGTCGCGCTTGCCAAGGAGGAAAAGGAGGCTGCCGACAGGGCGGTTATCGAGACGGCGGAGAACACGCGGCAGCTTGCCGACAAGCTGGACGAACTTCTATCTGTAAAGGGGTGACGCAATGGCTGTTACAACCGTAGAACTTTACGACCAAGCAACAGACACCACCTTAGGCACGATCTACTTCAACACGGGAAACCGCCTGTGGTACAGCGACAGCGGCTGCACAAGTCAGATTTCGCATGTGCCCGTGCCCACGCGGTCTCAGTACGCCTTTGACGGGTACCGAAACGCGGGGAAACTGTATGTTGACGGACACGGCGCGATTGTCTACACGCCAACATGGACAGGCGCAGGCACGATAAAGCTTTACGCATGGTGGACGCAAATATCATGCCGTTTCGTGATTGATTGGACGAGCACGGCGAACACACCCATATTCCCGCGTTTGGAATGGTACCGTAGCGTTGCCGCCAGCACAAGGTTCTACGCAGATTCGCAGCTAACCCATGAAATCGACGGCATAGGCGTACCCATATCCTCCGGGCGGAAATTCAACGGCGCGTATGTGATGGACACCAGCGGCAACATCACAAGCCGCTACATCGACACGGACGGAAAGTTCATAACGCCAAGCCTGTGGACTACAAGCGACCGCACGAGTGATTGGAATGTCGCATCATACCTGAAATTCCGCACTTGCTACTACATGAACCTAAACGCCAACGGCGGCACGGGCGGCGAGGCGAACAGGGTATATTACGACAGCGTAAACGGAAAGTGGTGCAACGATGCGTACATGGTGAATGTTATCACCGCCGTTACGCTGCCGACCTATTCTGGCAAGATATTCAAGGGGTACTACACAGCCAGCAGCGGCGGAACGCGGGTGATTGACGCGCACGGCGGCTTCCTCTCCGGCGCAAAACTCACCAGCGCGAACAAGACCTTTTACGCGCAATGGGCTTCGCCCGTCAAAATCACCTTGAACCGCAGCAGCGGCACGGGCGGCACCGCTGCGCTGTGGTACGGCGGCGGCAAGTGGTACGATTCCAGCAGCCTTGACAACGAGGTTACTGCAATCGTGCTGCCGACCCGCGAAAACCACCGCTTCCTCGGCTATTACAGCGGCAGCACGGAGGTGATTGCGCCCGACGGCACGATCAGCAGCAGCTACGCACCTACGGCTGCGGCAACCGTTGCCGCGTATTGGCAGCAGGTTTCGTGGACTATCGGCATTGAGCTTAACGGCGGCGGCGGCATTACTGCGCTATACGCGGACTACGCGAAAACTTCGTTGTACGCCGACGAGTTCTGCACGGGCGAACCGCTGGCGGCAATCACGCGCCCGACCCGCGCAGGGTACCGCTTTGTCGGATGCTACACGACGAACGATGTAAACGGCGTGCAGGTGATTGACGGCACGGGCGCGATAACTGCCGATGCGGCGACATGGCTTGCCGGGTTGTCGGCCAACACGACCATTTACTGCATTTGGCAGCAGGTCTTTACGATCACGCTTGACGGCGTGGGCGGCGAGGGTGCGCCGGGCGAAATCTACTATGATGACTTGTACGGCAATTTCTACGACAGCGAGGAAATGTCCCAAGCCGTCACGCAGATTGATTGCCCGCGCCTTGAGTGCTTCGCCTTTCAAGGGTTCTACACGGCAGCAGAGGGCGGCACGCAGCGAATTGCAGCCGACGGCACATTCTCTGCTGGGTGGGCACCTGTTGCTGCGGAAACGCTTTACGCGCAATGGGTGCGGCGCAGCTGGCGGTATGCGGTTGACGCGAACGGGGGCAGCGGCGGCACGTCTGTAATCTACCGCAACGGCGGTGCGGCATGGTATGCCGACGATGCGTGCGCCGACGCGATAACGGAGATTGTGCCGCCCACGCGCCCCGGCTATTCCTTCGCGTTCTGCTATGACGGCAGCGAAAGCAATGTTGTGGTTGACGCAACTGGGCTTATACTTGCCGACCCTGCCGTGGAAAGCGACGGAGGGTGCGCCGTGAAATGGACGGCGAACACCTACACGCTTAATTTCAACTATAACGGCGGCAACGGAGACACAGCCTCAAAGCCTGTGACATTCGGGCAGCCCATTGGCACGCTGCCAACGGCTGTGCGCACACGCGCCTATTTCCTCGGCTGGCTGCTTGACGCGCAGAAGATAGACGCGACCACGGTCTATGATGTGCCAGGCAACGCCACGGCGACGGCGAATTGGAGCTTGCAGTTTGGCGGCGTTACCGATTATTTCAGCCTTGCCAGCAACAGCCTTGTGCCGATAAGCAGCGACGCGGGAGACGTGGTGCCCGGCTTGCGCGTGTCGCACACGGGTAAATACGAAAGGGGCGTTAACCAGTTCGGCGGCACATGGCGCAACCCGACCGTAACTTACCAGCTGTGCCACGACGGCGACATTGACATTACGCTCGGCAAGGCGTACAGGGGCAGCGGCACCATAAGCGGGTACATGATAACTGGCGTGCAGGTTATCACCCGCATTGGCGCGTTCCCGCTAGTGCGGGTGAGCGCGACGGCGAACGAGGGCGCGAACGCAATAAACACCTTCCGACTTACGCTTTACCTGCGTGCCCGTGCCCGTGCCCTCAACCTCATGTCGGCGGTCAACGGCGGTGGGCATCTGCAAAGCTGCACGCTTGCAGCCAGATGCGAACCCGTTGTGCTGACGGAAAACATGATGCCGTGCGCCAGCGACATTGTGCATGGCAAGCTGACGGTGACGGCGACAATCTACGCGCCGAACAACGAGGCGCCGCCAACGGCCGGCGGTGGTTTCGCCCTTACGGGCACGCCGAAGCAATGCGGCGACAAATCATACACGGCTTATGCCTTTACGGCGGAAAAGGAGATGGCGTAATGGGATATTATACGGGCAATGGCGTTGTGAGTAACGGCGGCAGCACCATTTCGCTGCGCAACACGGGGCCGGCAATTGGCGGTGCATACTACACCTACCAGCGCGTTAACTCCTCAGTTACCACCAAGCAGGGCGTAAGCCTCGCAACGGCACAGGCGGAGACAGGCGACATGAACCTTACATATTGGCAATGGCCTGGAGGCGCGGTTGAACCAGCTTGCAGGGGCACGCGCAAGAGCGTTGCATACCAGCAGATAAACGGCAGCAACCTGTACATGCTGCAAATAACCAACGATACGGTGCAGGTGCGCGGCAAGCAGGGCAGCTACGACAGCGGATGGGTGGGGTGAGACATGACGAAAAAAGACTACTTTTTCCAGCTGACGAAAAAAGACCTTGAGGACATAGCGAAGGCGACAGACCCCAAGCCTGGCTTTTGCGTCAAGATTGAAAACACGGCTGACGGAATAAAGATCGGGATTGACGAAAACGCGCTCAGACTTGCAATAAACGGGTTCATCCGCAACGGAGGCGCACAGGCGAACGCGGCCAATTGCACCTCGGTGCCGTTTGACCCGCCGAGCTGACGGAGGGCGCTGACATGGGATCGACTGTATCTTTGACGCAGTTCCTGGATGCCGGCGACTGTATCTTTGACGCAGTAGGCGGACGGCGTTTCCCCTCTTTCCCCCACCACCCCCATTCTCCCCTTTGAGTCAGGATCAAGCGATGATGTATTCCCACATAAGTATATTATTACTTACCTACGCGTGCGCGTGTGCGCGAGGCGTTTTGACTGGGAGTCCAAACACGGAGGACTGAAGATGGAACAGACGAACGCCATAATCGACTGCGACGTGACGAGGCTCGACGTGCCGCTCCGCTCATGGAAGGCGAGGCAGGGCCGGAACTTCGTCGCCCTGCTGCGCCGGGTGCCCGCCGACGTGACGGGGCTTTTCGTGCGCGTGTTTAGGGCGAACGGGGCGTACTTCGACGTGCAGGCGCACGAGCATCCGGGCGGCGAGTGGACGGTGCGGATCCCCGCGACGTGCTTTCCCGCAGTGGGCGACTTCAAGTACGAGGTTCACGCCACGGCGGCAGACGATCAGCCGACGGCTATTGGCGAGGGGCGGCTGGTGGTACAGCCTTTCAGCGCGACGGCTGCGGTGGGCACGGTGCCAGATGGCGAGACGCAGCAGGTGGCGACATTGCCGACGGCTGACGGTGGCAAGGTGCAGGTGGTAATGGTGTACGCCGACGGCGAATGGCGGATGCAAGCCGTGGTTTGACAAGCGGTTTACAGGTAGGAGGCAATATGGCGATACCGATAATTCAGCGGGGCGACACCAGCCGTGAAATCACGCTTGCGCTGGCGGAGGGCTACGAGTACGGCGGCTGCACGCTGGAGGTCGAGTTCTACGGCGTGGAGCGCAGCTTCACGGGGCTTGAGGCTGGCGCGACGATTGAGCTTTCCTACACGGCGGACGAGACGGCGGACATGCCGCTTGGCACGGGGCGCGTGCTTTTGAGCATCCGCAACGCCGCTGGCATGGTGCGGCAGCTGCCGTGGGCGAAAATCAAGGTGACGGACGCGCCGTCAGAGGTCTACGCGGCGCAGATCACAATCGACCCCGCGACGCTGGATGTGGAGGACGCGACGACTGGCGACAGCCTGGGTGCGGTGAAGAAAAAGCTGAACGCCGTGCTGGCTTTCCTTCGCGGCGTTGCCGTGCTTGCGGTGTGCGCCCTGCCGTGCTTTGGCGCGGAGGTGGCGCCGCTGTACACCACGCCGAACGACATACCGGGCGACGCGCCGCTCATGACGAACGCGGCGGAGTACGTCGACGCGGTGGTGGACGCCAAGGCGGACAAGGCGAGCGTCTACACAACGTCCGAGGTGGACGCGAAGGTCGCCGCCGTCGGCAGCAAGGCGGACGAGGCATATTCGGCCGCGGAACAGATGGTTGATGCCGTCAACAGCCTTGCGGGCACGGTCGGTTCGCACATCCGAGATACGGACAACCCGCACAAGGTGACGGCGGCACAGGTCGGGGCCTACACAAGGGCAGAGGTTGACTCGAAGATCGAAAGTGCCGTTCTGCCCACAGACCCAACGTTTTCAAACGCAGTCCTATCCGTCGGCCTGAACATCGACACGGACTCCGTCGCCGTCCTGAACGAGATAGCATCGACATTCGGAGGCTTCCCAATCGAGGGGACGGCGACGACCGTCGGCGGTCTCCTCGCCGCGCTGGCGGCGGCAGTCGCGTGGCTGAGGAAGAACAAGGCCGACAAGGCCACCTCGTCCGCTTCCGCCGCCCTCCTCTCCGACAACGCCGTCGCGCTCGTGGACGGCTCGGCGGGCGGAGAGACGGCAGTCTCGTTCAAGGCCCCGTCCGGCAACGCCCTCCGCTACTGCGAGCTGATGCTCACGGGCGTCGCATCAGACGGCGCGGTGACGCTCGTCCTCCCCGCCGGGACGTACCAGTTCGCGGACGGGGCGGATTCGGTCCCGAAGGGCAACAGCCACTTTTGCTTCGCCGAGTACGCGCGCGGCAAGTGGCTCGTCACAAGGCAGTCAACGACGGAGAAGGCGGTCGAGGAGGTTGGAGCATGAGCATGGACATCAACAGGGGATTCGCTCGGATTGGCGGAGGCGGGGCGCTCGCCTACGCTCCGCGCACGCTCGTACTTGACGGGCGCGTATACGTCTCGCCGTCCGCCGCGCGCTACGCGGAGGCTGGGTGGCTGCCTGTCGAGGCGGCCCCGCCGGATCCACCGGACGGCAAGCGCGTCAAGGCTACGCGGTACGAGGTCGCGGAAGGCCGCATCGTCCCCGTCTACGAGTATGAGGACGCCGCGCCCGGCCCCGTCCTCGTCAGCAAGTCGAAGGTCGAGGCGGCGGTTGACCGCATGGGGAAGACGGCGGAGTTCGTCGCGTGGCTCAACTCGCGGGCGGTCTACGTCGGCGCGTGGACGCGCGGCGGCGACGCAATCGCCTACGACCCGTCTGACGACGGCGGCGACCTCTCCTCGCTCGTCGCCGCGCTCGGCGTCGCGGAGGCGGACGTACCCGCTCTCATCGCGGAGGTGACGGCATGAGGAGGCGCCTCCAGCCATCCTCGCGCGGGATTGGCCCATCGGATTCGTATGTGGCCGATGGACTTGTCCACATGTGGGACGCCGCGTCGCACGACGACGACTCGTGGACGGACACGGTCGGCGGGCTCCGGCTCAGCATCGAGGGGGCGCGCTACAACTGGGGGGATGACTTCATTCACGTCAACGGGGCGGACATCCCGTACACCTACCTGTACACCCCATATTTCAGCGGAAGCGGCTTCGACGGCCACACGATCCAGGTCGTCGCGAGATGGTACAGGACTGCGGCGGACCAGTGGGGACGGTTTATTAGCCTGCGGAGCGGCGTCAATGATCCATGCGAGATCCTAATCGACAAGGCCGCGACCTCCGGTGTGGGAAGGCTGAGGTTCGAGTACTTTGACGGGGCCAAGCTCGCCGACGCCGACGTGGAGGGCGCGGACATGACGAAGCCATTCACTGCCACGAGCGTCCTCAACCCGTCCACCAGCAGCTGGTACGGCTACTTCAACGGAGTCAAGTCCTCGGTGGTGGACGGCGTCGACTACACATGGCCGTACCCGTCCAACCTCGTTGTCGGAAGCAACGAGCTCTGGTACACCAACTGCGGGGTCGAGGCGGACTTCTACTCCGTCCGGATCTACAGCCGGGCGCTTTCGGAGGACGAGATCATGCGGAACAACCGCGTCGACGCGGCGCGGTTCGGGATTGGAGTGGGCGCATGAGCCAGCAGGACTATTCCATTGCTCGAGGGGAAGAGCGAGAGGTGGCCGTTCGCGGCGGGCGTCGCGACGGCGGAGGAGATCGCCGCGTTCCTCGAACAGGCCATCGACAACTAGGAGGAGGACTAGCCATGTGCGACCGCGAGCATTTCCACAAGCTGGAGGACCGCGTGGACCGCCTGGAGGGCGACGTGAAGGTCTACCACGCGCGGACGGACGAGCGGCTGAAGACGCTCTTCCAGACGTGCGAGAAACTGTCCAGCACGGCGGCGACGCTCCTCCGCGCCGCGCTCACGATCCTCGGGATCGTCCTCGTCGTCAGCGTCTTCGCGCTCGTGTACGGCGCGGTGGGGCACGACGGCTTCAACGCCGTCACGCGCGCGGCGCGGGAGGCGGGGCGGTGAGGCGCGCGTCGTTCGACTTCCGCGCCCCGGCGTTCGTCCCCGCGCCGGGCGGGCGCTTCGCCCTGGCGCGCGCGTGGCGCGTCGTCTACCGGGGCGAGGCGTACGCAGTCCCGGCGGGCTTCGTCACCGACGGCGCGTCGATCCCCGCGTGGATCCGGTGGCTCTGCGGCTCGCCGTGGGAGGCGCCGCGCCTCTACGCGGCCCTCGTCCACGACTTCCTCTACTCCGGGGGCGACCCGGAGGCGACGCGCGCGGACGCGGACGACCTCTTCCGCGACCTTCAGATCTCTCTTGGCGTTCCGAGGTGGAAGGCCTACGTCGAATGGGCGGCCCTGCGCCTCTTCGGCGGCTCGCACTGGCAGGGCGCAAAGAAGGAGAACTGAAATGAAGAAGATCATGGCGGCGGCCCTCGCGGGCCTCGCAACCGTCGCGGGGTGCCGCGTGGTGGAGGTGGAGAACCGGGGCGAGGAGATCGCCCTGGATGCGGACGGGAAGCCCGTCACGCTTCAGGACGGGACGATCCAGACCGTGAAGAGGGGCTGGAGCGTCTACCACAACCAGCACTGGATGGTGACGGAGGCGGACAGCCTGACGGCGCACGTGGAGGCCGGGAAGATCGACTTCGCGCTCAACGGCCTCAACGCGCGCCCGGACGGCACGAACCTCAACGCGCTCGTCGTCGGCTCGCTGGAGGGGGCCGCGAACCTCGCGGCGAAGGTCGGCGCGGCGGTCGCGACGAGCGGCGGCTCGACGGGCGCGGAGGCGGTCGCAGCGTGGGTGAAGTCGTTCGTTGCGGCGGGCGGGGACCCGGCGAAGGCGACCGTCTCGTGCGCGGACGGCAGCTGCACGATCACGGACGGGTCCGTCACCTGCAAGGACGGCTCCTGCACGACGGGAGGAGCGGCCGAATAGGCATTTGCCCCCCGCCCGCGCTTCGGTTAGCTTGTCGCGGGCGGGGGGCTTGACGATCCCGCGCGGAATCTGGTCCAATGAATGGAGTCGCGCCCGTCTGGTGTTTCGTCGGCTTCCGCCGTGTTCCTCGCGGGCGCGTGAATTGAAACAAGGTATCGGACGGCACGACCTGCATTTCGTGCGATGCCGCAGGGAACTCAGAGATTCCAAATCCCTGATTTGTCGAGATAGCTAGCCGACGGTTTTGCGCCG
>URIT01000012.1 GCA_900547945.1 uncultured bacterium | reverse complement strand
CCGACTGCGCGGACGTCGAGCACACGGTGCGCCCCGGCCGCCCGGAGGTCCGCCTCTTCCCGAACCGCGCCGTGCTGAACGACGTCGGCGTCTCGCCGGACGCGCTCGGCCTCATGCTGCGCGCGTCGCTCGCGGGCCTCACGCCGGCGACGTTCACGAAGGGCGACCGCTCCTACGACGTGCGCGTGCGCCTGAAGGGCGCGGACGGCGTCGAGCAGATCCCGGCGCTGAACTTCCCGGGGCCGGACGGCGTGCCGTTCGCGCTCGGCACGCTCGCGTCGGAACGGCGGCGGCTCCAGCGCGTGCAGATCGTCCGCAGCGACAAGCGCCGAGCCGTGACGGTCTACGGCAACGCGGCGGCGGGGCGCGGCCTCGGCCCGGCCATCGACGCGATGGAGCGGATCGCCGCGTCCAGGCTCGGGCCCGGCATGGACACGAAGCTCGGCGGCACCGCCGAGCTGATGGGCGAGACGGTGGAGGAGTTCAAGTCCGTCACCGTCATCGCCATCGCGCTCACCTATCTGCTGCTCGCGGCGGTGCTGGAGTCGTGGACGCAGCCGTTTATCATCCTCTTCACGATTCCGTTCTCGTACCTTGGCCTGTTCGCGGCGATCCGCCTTGCGGGCACGACGCTCTCGATCTTCGGGCTCCTCGCGGGCATCATGCTCGTCGGCGTCGTCGTGAACGCGGCGATCCTGCTGATGGACGAGCGGTCGAACCTCCTGAAGGCGGGCGTGCCGAACCGCGAGGCGGTGCGGCGGGCGGCGGCGACGCGGTTCAGGCCGATCCTGATGAGCTGCGTGGCGGCGCTCTTCGGCATGCTGCCGATGGCGTTTTCGGGCGGCTTCGGCGCGGAGCTGCGCCAGTCCATCGGCATCGGCTCGGTGGGCGGCATCCTCGTCTCGTCGCTCGTCTCTCTCTATTTCATCCCCTGCCTCTGCGCGGCCTTCGTCCGGCGGGACTGATTTTGTGGTATAATCGCGCCTATCTGTCATTCCTAAAGGAGCAAGCATGAACCGCATCATTCTCAATGAAACGTCGTACCACGGCGCGGGCGCCGTGACGGCCATCGTCACCGAACTCGCGAACCGCGGACTGAAGCGCCCCATCGTCTTCTCCGATCCGGACCTCCTCAAGTTCGGCGTCACGAAGAAGGTGACGGACCTCCTCGACAAGGCGAAGGTGCCGTACGCGCTCTACAGCGACATCAAGCCGAACCCCACGATCGAGAACGTGAAGAACGGCGTGAAGGCGTTCAAGAAGGCGAAGGCCGACTGCATCATCGCGATCGGCGGCGGCTCCTCGATGGACACGGCCAAGGGCGTGGGCATCATCGCCGCCAACCCGACGTTCGCGGACGTGCGCTCCCTGGAGGGCCTCTCCCCCACGACGAAGCCGTCGAAGCCGATCTTCGCCGTCCCCACGACGGCCGGCACGGCCGCCGAGGTGACGATCAACTACGTCATCACCGACGTCGAGAAGAAGCGCAAGTTCGTCTGCGTCGACCCGCACGACATCCCCGTCGTCGCGTTCGTCGACCCCGACATGATGGCGACGATGCCCAGGGGCCTCACGGCGTTCACGGGCATGGACGCGCTCACGCACGCGATCGAGGGCTACATCACGAAGGGCGCCTGCCCGATGACGGACATGCTGCACCTGGAGGCGATCCGCCTCATCTCCCGCCACCTGCGCGACGCCGTGGCGAACAAGCCGAGCGGCCGCGCGGGCATGGCCCTCGGCCAGTACATCGCCGGCATGGGCTTCTCGAACGTCGGTCTCGGCGTGGACCACTCGATGGCGCACGGCCTCTCCGCGCTCTACGACATGCCGCACGGCAAGGCGTGCGCGATCCTGCTGCCGACGGTCATGAAGTTCAACGCCCCGGCGACGGGCGCGCGCTACCGCGCCATCGCCACCGCGATGGGCGTGGCGGGCGTCGAGAAGATGACGCTCGCCCAGGCGCGCAAGGCGGCCGTCGCGGCGGTCGAGAAGCTCGCGAAGGACGTGGGCATCCCGCCGGACCTCAAGGGCGTCCTCAAGAAGGAGGACGTGCCGTTCCTCGCCGAGTCGGCCTACGCCGACGCCTGCCGCCCGGGCAACCCGCGCGACTGCGACGTGAAGGCCATCGCGAAGCTCTACACGTCGCTCCTGTAGGGCGCGGCTAGCGCAGGGTCAGGATCGTGCCGGCGCGGATGAGCCACAGGGCTTTTCCGCGCCGGCTGATTGTTGCGCCCCCCGCGCCGTCCATGCGCCACGCCGGCACGCCGAGCAGGTCGCCCGTCCAGTCCAGCACCTTGGCCTCGCCCTTCGGGAGCGGCCGGGGCGTGAAGCGGATCGTGCCGAGCGCGGCGTCGCCCGCCACGGAGAAGAGCGGGAAGTCGGCCGCGTTTCCGCCGGGCCACGTGCGCGTCCAGTCCACCGTGCCCGCCGTCTCCAGCGCGCCCAGCGCAAGGGGCGCCGCCGCGTGTTCGAGGCGCGTGCCGTCCGCCATCGCAAGCGCGGTCGCCGCGTCCGTGACGGGCGTCGCGGGCGTGCCGGCGAGCCAGTCGGGCGGCGTGGCGGCGCCGTCGCCCTTGCCGAGCCACTTCGCGCGCAGGTAGGCGAAGAGGTCGGCCTCCTCGTCGTCCGTGAGCGGCTGGGTCGTCACGATGAACTCGCCGATGTCGCCGAACCAGCAGCGGTTCCCGCCGTTGCCCTTGCCGTACCACTGGGGCCGCCCGTCCTCGCGGATGCGGGAGCCGAGGTGGACGAGGTCGATGTCGCAGGGTTCGGCGTGGTAGTCCTGCCCCTTGGCCCAGCGCGGCACGCGCGCCACGTCCGTCGCGTTCGTCTCGTAGGCGGCGAGGTAGCCGTTCGTGAGGCTGTGGAGCACGAAGAGGTAGGGTTCGCCCGTCGGGGGCGTCGCGAGGTTGATGTCCGTGTTGCCGAGGTCGATCCGGCCCGTCTTCGCGGTGTCCTCCGAGACGTGGAAGGCGCCGGACAGCACTTCGTCCGACTTGTCCGCCGTCACGCGCGCGAGGGCGAAGGGCCCCGACCACTTGCCGAAACCGCCCTCGGTCGCCGCTTCCGGCGTCGTCGCCCACGCCGTCCGCCGCGCGACGAGGTAGATGTTGATCGCGCGCGGCGCCACGCGGTTCGTGTAGCTCTCCAGCGCGAGGCAGGCGTTGCCGTCGAAGGCGAGGACGGCGCGGCCGTTGAGGCCGCCTTCCTTCAGCTCGGGGCCGCGCGGCACCACACCCGCGTCCGCCCGCGCGCTGAGGCGGAACGCGCCGCCCGCCGAACCCTTGTTGACGAGGTTCGTCACGCGGCCGTCCGCGTCGAGCGTCCGCGCGGCGGCGTCCGCCGCGTCCACCCACACGTCCACGCGCGAGGCGAGGCGGCCGGACGCGAGGGCGAGCGCGCCTTCCCGGACGTCCAGGGCGAGGCCGCCCGTCGCGGTGCCGCCGTAGCGGAGCGTGCCCGCGCCCTCCTTCACGATGCCGCGCGCCGTGCCGTCCGCCTGCGCGCCGTCCAAAACGAGGTCGGCCCGCGCGTCCGCCGGAACGGAGATCCGCATGGCGCCGGCCATCGGGCTGCCCTCTGGAAGGGGCTCCGCCGTCCCGAACCACTTGTTATGCAGATAGGCATTGATCGCGTCGCGCTCCGCGTCCGAGAGCCGCCGCGAGAAGACGAGCACTTCGCCGATCTCGCCGAAGTACATGCGGTTCCAACTGCTGAACACCTGCGGCGCGCCGTTGCGCAGGCGCCCGCCCACGCAGACGCGGTTGATCTGGCAGTTGTACGCGATGCCGCCCGTGGCCTGTATGATGTTGCCCGTCACGCACTGGGTGGCGTCCGGCATCCACAGGGCGGTGGAGGCCTTTTGGAGGTCCGCGTCGCGCCAGGAGTACGTGAGGTAGGGCTTCCCGATCTCGAAGCCCACGCCCGAGACCGTGAGGTCCTGCCCGCCGTAGGTCTTGAGGTAGTCGAGCGTCGTCTCGTCGCCGTGCTGGTAGGAGAGGCCGCCGTGGGTTTGGTTGTCGTCCTTTTCGTCATTGAAGGAGGTCGGATTACGCGCCGAGAGCGAGAGGGGGCCGCCCCAGCGGCCCTTGTTGCCGACGCCCTCCCAGCTCGTCCAGCGCGAGACGAGGAACACGCTCACCGCCGCGCCGGTGTTCGTGTAGGCCGCCGTCGTGAGGGCGTTCGTGCCGTTGAACGCAAGCGAGCCGAGCCCGTTGATGCCCCTCGCCACGAAGGTGGGGGCGGCGGCGTAGATGCCGTCATGGCCTTCGGTCGCCCGCGCGAACGTGCCGCCGAGCGTGCCGAGGTTTGGCACGGCCTCGATGCGCGCGCCGTCCGGCATGCGGATGCGCGCGGCGTCGAGCCAGAGTTCCGCCGAGGCGCAGAGCGCGCTCACCGTGTCGAACTTCGCCGTAAGGCGCGCCGTGTCGTCCAGCACGAGCCTGGCGGCGGGGGCCACGCGCACGGTGGCCTGCTCGCCGATCGTCACGCCGGGGCCGAATTCCGCCGTGCCGTTCCGCACGTCGAGCACGCCGGCGAGGGCGAGGGGCCTGAGGAAGCGGAGAGTTCCCTTCCCTTCCTTGACGAGGCCGCTTGTGAAGGGGGAATCCGCCGGCTGGCGGCCGGGGCAGATCATCGCGTCCACCTCGAACGTCGCGCCCGCCCGCACGTCGAACGTCGTGTCGAAGGGCGCGCCCGTCGCCGCGTTGTTGTGCCCCGCGTGGCAGGCGCGGGCCTCCAGGCGGGCGGGGCGCCCGCCGTTCGACGGCAGCACCGTGACCGTGCCGTTGAGGCCGAACCCTTTCCAGGGCGTGCCGCCCTCCAGGGGCACGTGGTCGCCCGTGAACTGCCCGTAGCCCGCGCGGAGCGTGCCGCCCCGCAGCGTGACGTCCCCGATGGGGAGGTGGGCGTTGGCATGGACGGTCTCGAAGGCCGCCCCCTCGTGGATCTCCAGAACGAGCGCGGGCTTCACGTTGTAGGAGGAAAAGGCGTCGCCCTTGAAGGCGCGGAGCGTTCCCTCGTGGACAATCCAGCGGGTTCCCGCCGCAAGCGAGGGGAACGTCGCGTCCATGCGCCAGAGGCCGCCGCCCGTCTTGACGAGGGTCTTGCCCGAGCACTTGAAGAAGGAGGGGTTGAACCCGAGGGTCACGCCCGTCGGGATGTCCAGCGTGGCGGCGCCGTCGAAGGTGATGGCCGCGCGTCCCTGCGAGAAGCTCGTCAGGATCCGCAGGCCGGCGCCGTCCGCCACCGTGGTGACGCCCGAGCCGAACGACGATTCGTCCGTCACGCTCACGAAGCCCTGGCGGATTTCGAGTTCGCCGTAGGCGGCGTTGATCCCGGCGGGCAGTTCGAGCGTGCCGTCGCCGGTCTTCACCACGCGCGTGCGGGAGGTGTCGAGGCCGGCGAGGAGCGGTGCGGAGGAGGTGCCCGTCACGGAAACGGTCTCGCCCGCCGGCACGTTCACCGCCACGGTGCCGCCGTTCAGCACGAGCCTGCCGTCCACGATCGGCTCGACCGGGGAGCCGGACGTGCTGTTCGCCACGGTGAGGTCCGCCGGAAGCGGCTCCGGCAGGGTCGCGCTCCCTTCGCCCGCAAGCGTGAGGGTGTGGGAGCCCTGCACGCGGAGGTCCGAGAGGTCGAGGTGGGCGCCGAGGGCCACCGTAAGCGTCACGTCGCCCGCCACGGTCACGGGGCCCGTGCCGAACGCATCCGTCGCGCCGACGGTCACCGAACCGCCCTCCAGGACGGTGCCGCCCGTCCATTCGCCGGGCTTCAGCAGGTAGAGGGCGCCCGCGCCGCGCTTGACGATGCGGCAGGGGACGCGCTTCGAGGCGCTCGCGTTCCAGCCGTCGCGCAGCGTGCCGTCGAGGATGAGCGTCGCGCCTGCGTCCACCGTGACGAGGCCGTTCGTGTAGATGTAGTGGCCCACGAAGCCCTTGTAGCCGACCAGCACGCGGCTGGGCGTCGCGGCGGCGTGGGCCGTGATGCCGCCGCAGAAGGCGGCGTCCGCCCATTGGCCGACCGCGCCGGACGTGCTCTTGAACGTACCGCCCGTCAGCTCCACGGGCCCGACGACGCCGTGCCCTCCGCCGTGGTGGTAGACGGCCCCCTCGCGCACGTCGAGCGTCACGTTCGTGTTGGCCGTGGCGTGTCCGCCCCAGAAGTCGCCGTCGCGGCACTGGAACATCCCCTCCTCCACGATGAAGCGGGTGCGTGCGGCGGCGGGCGTGCCGACTTTGCCCGTGTAGAACGTGCCGGGGCCGCGCTTGACGAGCGTGTGCCCCACGGCCCCCGCCACGAGCCGTGCGCCGTCGGCCTCCACCGTCTGGCCCGCCGCGACGCTCACGACGCCCGTACCGTCGAGCGTGTAGGTCTTCTTCAGGCTGTTCGCGGTCCCCGTGAGCGACTGCGTGAACGCGATGCCGCCCCCCTCCGTGAGGACGACGTTCCCCGCCGTCTGCCCGTCACCGTCCAGGTCGCTCTCGGCGGCAACCGTGACGAGTTCGCCCGCAATGGTGCGCACGCCATCCGTCACGGTATTCGACGCCAATACGGCCCCCGCCCACGCGGTGGCCAGAAGGCACAGTTTCGTCACGTTCACCATGTTTCCTCGTTTCCTTTTACGCCATGCAAAAAACGATGCATTTTACCAACCCGCATGAACGCCGTCAATGATAAATGTTGCAACTCATCCTTCTGCCGTAGGAGTTCGTGTGTTGGCTGCCTGTGTTGGCTGCCGTAGGAGTTCGTGTGTTGGGTTCGCGCATTCCGATCATGGATGCTTGTTTCTGTGGTTTTATACGCGGAGTGGTTTTATACGCGGACTTCACTTCGGAACGTCCCCTTTTTTCACGCATGCGCACACGGGCGGGCCGATGCGCGATTTCACCTCGGAGCGTTCCGAAGTGAAATCCCGCCCATCCCAACACCAACGCCGGGGCCCTCGTGCGTCAAGACCTACGTGGGGGCCTGGTCGGACACCCCGCGCCGGGGACGCCCCGCGTTGTACCGAGGGAAGAGGGGCCGCGCGATTTCACTTTGGAACGCTCCGAGGCGAAGTCCCGCTCATCCCCAAACCCACGGCGGGAACACGGTCGGATCACGCAGCGCACAGGGCGATGGTCGGTCCGTCGGTCGGAATCTATGGTAGGGGCCGACGTCCTCGGCGGCCCGCCCCCGGCGCGGAACGTCTGGCAGCCGGACCTGGTGCGTGAGGCCAGACGGGCGCGCGGGACGCGCGCCCCTACCAACGTCGGAGTCCTCGTGCGTCAAGACCGACGTGGGGGGCCTGGGAGGTCGCCCGCGCCGACACCCCGCACCGACACCCCGCGCCGAGGGCGGCGCGGGTACAGCGCGCGCCGGGCCGTGGCGGGGAGGGTGTAGGCTCATGCAGGATCCGGACGCGACCAGCGCGTCCCTCCCGAGTGCGTGCGATTTCACTTCGGAACGCGCCGAGGCGACAGCGTGCGAGCCCCAGGGGCCGTGGCGGCTCGATGGTTGACATCGCGCCGAACCGTCGGTCGCGCAGGTGCGCAACCTTCCCGGATACGGCGGAACGGGATGTCCTGCATGGGCGTCCATGACAACCCAACACCCGCCCCGATTTGACAGACCGCCCCGTTTTTGGCAGACTTTTGCACACAAGGAGAACGACATGAACAGACGCGAATTCCTGAAGATGGGTGCAAGTGCGTCGTCCGGCAGCGCCTCGACCTGTCGGGGATGCACTGGTCGCTCAAGGGCGCGGAGGCGCTTCTTCCGATAAGGGCGCTCTACAAGTCGGGGCGGCTCGACGAGTTCCACAACTGGCGCGTCAGGGGTCTGGAACAGGTCGCCTTTGATGCCGCGTGACGCCATCTACGGCCTGTCACTGCATAAATTCAGCGGGCCACCCCAGGCCCGCGCGAGGGACACGTCGAGAAACGCGCCGTTGCGGTTGGAGGGAACGGAAAAGAGGAACTTGCCGCGTTCGGTTCCGACCATGAGCCGGTGTTCGTGTCCCGTGAAGACGCCCACGAGGTTTGGGGTACCAAGGACGGCGTCGCGGAACGCGAAGGTGGAAGGGCTTTGGCGCGGGGCCCACGTCTCGCGGCGCTCGATGGTCGCGTAGGGGTCGCGGGCCGCGCCCCAGTCCGGGTTACCGCAGGTGAAGAGCCCCCATCCCGGCAGCCAGAGCGGGATGTGCATGAAGAGGACGGTGGGGTCGCCCTTGGCGGCCTCCGCCTTCCAGAATGCGAGCTGCGCCTCGGAGACGTGGTAGATCGAGTTGTCGATCGCCACGAACCGCACGCCCTTGACCACGCGCGACGACATGAAGGGGTCGCGCCCCCGGTAGAGCGGCGCGAGGCGCTTCGGCGCCCATTCGGCGCGCTGCGCCTCATCTGAGCCGGGGACGCCCTCGAAGTGCCAGTCGTGGTTGCCCGCCACGTAGTACCAGTCGAGCCCTGAGGCGCTGAGCTGCGCGGCGAGGTAGTCGACGTTGGCGAGCGTGGGGAAGCTGAGGTTGTCGCCCACGAGCAGCAGAAGGTCGGGGCGTTCGGCGCGGGCCTTCGCAAGCATCTTCTCGAAGGGTTCCCGAGGCGCCGGCCACTGGGCCATGCGCTTGTAAAAGTCCGCATAGGCGGCGTCGCGCGCGTCGTGGAAGGCGAAGTGCGTGTCGCCGATCACGAAGAGTCGCAGGTCGTGCGCGAGGGTGGGGACGGTGAGGCGCACCGCATTCGCCCCTCCGCCGGTGAGGGCGAAGGACGTTGCGCCGCGTGCGGCTCTCTCCGCGCGCCCGCCGGGCAGGGTACACCCCGCCGCCAATCCGGTCGTCGCCAATCCCGTCGCCGTTCCAAAGAATGTCCGCCTCGTAATGAGGGGGTGTCTCGTGATGCCCATGTCCCGATCTCCTTTCCTCTCTTCTCTGCTTGTCGTTTCTCTGTGTGTCGGTCTGTCGCCACACGCCTCGTCACATTCTACCATATCCACCCTCCATGCGGTGGAATTGTGGACCTGGCATGGGAAGGTCGTAACTCGGCTCGGCGCGCAATGTACCCGCGCCGCCCTCGGCGCGTGGCGTCCGAAAGCGACCCGTCAGAAACGGCCAAAAACTTCAGTCTGTGTTCGTTTTTTTTTTATTGTTTTGTCGAGTACATCCCCCGCTTATGCCAAGGGGTGATTCCATGTAGGATTTCACTTCGGAACGCTCCGAAGTGAAATCCTGCAAGTCAAGGGATTCATGGCTTGCCCCACAGCGCCACGCGCCGAGGGCGGCGCGGGTACATTGCGCGCCAAGCCAGACGTACCATACCTCGCCAGAACCATCCTCCGTGTCTCCGTACCTCCGCGTACTTCGTGTTAACCGGCCGGAGGCTCGTACAACCCGATACGTTCCGTCCCCATTCAAGCCCCCTGGCCCATTCAAAGCCTCCTGACCCAAGCTGGCCCCCCGATTTGACAGACCGCCCCGTTTTTGGCAGACTTTTGCACACAAGGAGAACGACATGAACAGACGCGAATTCCTGAAGATGGGTGCGGGTGCGGCGGTCGGAAGCGCCCTTGCGGGGTGCATGACGGCGAAGGCCGGGAAGGGGCCGGTGGCGCCGGAGGGCGACATCCGTGCGTTTCTGGTCCATCTCGGCCACAACATGTGGTGCGACTGGTATCCGGAGGGGTTCGACACCTCGAAGATTCCGGACGGCCTGCCCGACAGGGAGCTGATCTGCCGCGACGACATCTGGCGCAGGGTGGTCGACCACGTGGCGGCGAAGGGGCTCAATCAGCTCGTCGTCGATGTGGGCGAGGGCGTCGTCTTCCCGCGCCATCCCGAACTCGCCATCAAGGGCAGCTGGTCCGCCGGGAAGCTGGCCGCCGAGGTTGACCGCCTCCACGGGCTGGGGCTTGAGGTCATCCCGAAGCTCAACTTCTCCACGACGCACAGTGGCTGGATGAAGCACTACCGGCGCATGGTCGGCACGCCCGCCTACTACCGCGTCTGCGAGGACTGCCTGAGGGACGTCAGCGAGATCTTCGGTTCGCCGCGCCTCATCCACATCGGCTGCGACGAGGAGGACGGCGTGTGGCACGTCATGCAGTCGAAGAAGCGGCAGTACGTGGTCGTGCGGCGCGGCGAGGTCTGGAAACACGACTTCCTCCACCTCGTCCGCACGGTTGAGGGCCTGGGCGCGCGGGCCTGGGCGTGGAGCGACTACGGCTGGGAGGAGCCCGCGTTCATGGCGTGGTGCCCGAAGAGCGTGCTGCTCTCGAACTGGTACTACGACGAAGCCCACGGCGGCTTCGACCCGAAGACGAACAAGACGTCCGACCGCGTGCGCCTCCGCCAATACTGGCAGCTGGAGGAGGCCGGATACGATCAGGTCCCCTGCGGCACGAACTGGGTCGGCTGGAAACGCCAGAAGGAGAAGGTCGGGGCGGACGACGTGATCGGCAGCCTCGTCAAGACCTGTCGCGGCTGCATCTCGAAGGAACACCTCAAGGGCTTCCTCATGGCGCCGTGGGCCGCGTGCGACACCAAGGCGAACGAGGCGAAGCTCCTGAAGGGCGTCGACCTCCTCGCCGCCGCGCTTGCCTAGCCCCCGCGTCCCCCTCCACCTCCGGGCGGGCCTGCGCCCGCCAGTATGCTATACTACTCGCCATGAACAACGACAGCAACATCCGGCCGTGCGCGTGGGCGCTCATTCCGTTTCTCGTCTTCGCCGTCTTCTACGTGGGGCTTTCCGTGTGGGCGAACGACTTCTACAAGGTGCCGATGACGATTGCCTTCCTCATCGCCTCGGCGACGGCGCTCGTCTTCAACCGGCGCATGCCGTTGGAGCGGAAGGTGGACGTCTACGCGGCGGGGATGGGCGAGACGAACATCATGATGATGTGCCTCATCTTCATCCTCGCCGGCGCGTTCGCGAGCGTGGCGAAGGGGTCGGGGGCCGTGGACGCCGCCGTCACCCTCGCGCAGTCGATCGTGCCCGCGCGGCTGATGGTGGCGGGCGTGTTCCTCATCTCCTGCCTCATTTCCCTCGCGATCGGCACGTCGTGCGGGACGATCGCGGCGGTGAGCCCGATTGCGCTCGGATTCGCGGCGCCGCTCCAGCTCTCCCCCGCGCTCCTGCTGGGCGCCGTGGTGGGTGGGTCCATGTTCGGCGACAACCTCTCGATGATTTCCGATACGACGATCGCCGCGACGCGCACGCAGGGGGTGCGGATGAAGGACAAGTTCCTCGCGAACTCGCTCGTCGCCTCGCCCGCCGCCCTCGTGGCGCTCTTCGCCTATGCGATTGTCGGCGCGTCCGCCGGCTCGGTCGAGACGCCCGCCGTCACCTGGCAGCACTTCGTGCTTGTGCTGCCCTACGTCCTCATCCTCGTCCTCGCGCTCGTCGGGCTCAACGTGATGCTGCTCCTCTTCGCGGGGACGGTGCTGGCGGCCGCGATCGGCGTGGCGCTCGGGCGGTTCGACACGTTCGGCGCGCTCGACCTGCTCGGCAAGGGGACGCTCGGCATGAGCGAGACGCTGATCGTGGCGATCCTTGCGGGTGGCCTCTTCAAGACCATCCAGGCGAACGGCGGCATCCTCTGGCTGACCGAGAAGATCGCGAAGCTCGTGCGCGGCCCGCGCTCCTGCGAGTTCGGCATGGGGGTTCTGGTTGCGCTCGTCAACTGCTTCACGGCGAACAACACGGTGGCGATCGTCATCGCCGGCCCCATCGCGAAGGCGTGCTCGAACCGTTTCAAGGCCGATCCGATCCGCATGGCGTCCGTGCTGGACACGGTGTCCTGCATCGTGCAGGGCGTCATCCCCTACGGCGCGCAGATCCTGATCGCCATCGGCATCGCCAAGGGCGCCGAGGCGGCGGTGGGGTCGTTCGACCTGATCTCGTGCCTCTACTACCAGCCGCTCTTGGCGCTGGCGGTGCTGCTGTCGCTCGTCATCCGCCGCCGCACGGCGGAATGACCGCGCCGGGGGGCGGCGGCCTCACCAGCGCACGGGCTCGATGCCGTGTGCGCGCAGGTAGGCGTCGGCCTTGAGGAAGTGCCCGCAGCCGAAGAAGCCGCGGTAGGCGGAGAGCGGCGAGGGGTGGGCCGTTTCGAGGACGAGATGCCGGGCGCGGTCGATGACCGCGCCCTTGCGCTGGGCGTAGGAACCCCAGAGCATGAAGACGAGGTGTTCGCGGCGCGTGGCAAGCGCCTTCACGACGGCGTCCGTGAAGGTTTCCCAGCCGTGTCCCTGGTGGCTGCCGGCGTGTCCGGCCTCCACGGTGAGCGTGGCGTTCAGGAGGAGGACGCCCTGGTCGGCCCAGGCCGAGAGGTCGCCGTTCCGGGTGAGGAAAGTCGTCTTGTATTCGTCCTCCAGTTCCTTGTACATGTTGAAGAGCGAGGGCGGGACGGCGACGCCGGGCTGCACGGAGAAGCAGAGCCCGTGGGCCTGGTTGGGGCCGTGGTAGGGATCCTGCCCGAGGATGACGACCTTGACCTTGTCGAACGGCGTACGGTTGAACGCCTCGAAGATGAAGCGACCCGGCGGGTAGACGATGCCCTTTGCGTAGGCCGCGCGCACAAAGCGCGTCAGTTCCGCGAAATACGGGCTGTCGAACTGGTCCTGCAGCACCTGCCGCCACGATTCGTCGATTTTCACGTTCATGGGACCCCTAGTCTAGCATAATTCCCGCTCCCCCGCACCTGCACTTATGTGTGTGGGGTGGGAGGAGGGAGTGCGGACTTGACCTGTATCTTCCGAGTTTGCTACACTTGCGGTGCTTTCAGAAGGTGAGGGGTGTGCGGTGGTCGTGCGTTCGTTCCCTTCGGCGATGTGTCTTGTTTGTGGAAAGAGAAATGGACATGAAGGATAAATTCGGTTTCTTTGTTGTGTGGGCGCTCATTTGCTTCGTTTCTCCTTGTCCTGCCCGTACCTTTGAATTTAGGGCCGTTGGGACGAAGGGATCAAGCTCTGGAAGCAAGAATTGGTGGGGAATGACAGAAAAGGCAAAACGGGCGTTCTTTTCCGTTCGGATTGGAAGTGCCACCAAGTTTGACAGCCTAGAGACAATGGAACTGCGGGCTGCGACGATCTTCAGAAACGTCAAGACGAAGCAGGTTGCCGTAAATGACGTCACCTCGCTCGCCTTTGATCCGATCAATACGAGCCGGGCCATTCATTTCATGGTCGCGACGGGCACGGCTTTCGCCCGGACGGACAATTATTTCGTAGATGGCGCATTTGATCGGGGATGGCAGATGGCGGGGGGCGTGATTGAAGTCTGGCAGAACGGAAAGATGGTCAAGCATTGGTCAAACGTGGCGGGAAAGGGTGGGAAAATCACGTTGACGGACGAGGTGAAGCAACTGCGCGTCAATGCCGATGGCCGTCAAAGCACGGAATACGATGTGTTTGACAATCGAACGGAGATTTTCTCCGTTAATGCGAGGGGTGAAAAGGTCGATCTCGAAGAAGTCCTGGCTGAGTTTCGCGACAAGGGGGAAAGGGAACCCCAGGACAAGAAGGGCGTGAAAGGCAGGACGGATGCAGGCGCGACTGATTCGGACGAGGTGGTTGTCGAATCGTTTTGCGGTTATGTGTTTGGTTCTCGGAAACCGGTATCGGCACCGGCTTCGTATGTAAAAATGGCCAGGCCGTTTCGTCATTACGATGCAATCCGCCCTGTCTATGGAGCGCTTTCCGACAGATTGACGGCAGTACGTCTTCGGAGTCGGCAGAACTTTCCGTCGGAAGACGCACAGACGGAGGCAATCGTGGGTACCGTGGCCGTGTTGGAGAAAAAGTATGGCATTTCCTTTCGGAAACTGGATGGCGGCCTTGATGATTTCTATTATTACTTTTCCAACGAACATGTGAGCATGACGGTTCAACTGAGGAGTATTGAGGTCATTAACCGAGATGTCCAACGAAATGAGCGCCGGATATCCAAACAGCGCATTGAGGAATCAAAGAAAACGATCAACGGCTCCAATGAAGACGACAACGACGTATTGTGATACCTTGAACGCACATTCGTCACTATCGGTAGGGTTTATATCCTCAGCGGTAACCGTAGGGAGTTAGCCATAGGGAGTGAATGGGTACGGGATCCTGACATGAAAATGGGTATGGGCGATTTCGCATCGGAACGCTCCGAAATGAAATCGCGTGTACCGGGAACAGGAACGTCGTCTTCACCGGGAACATCGTTGGCGTTGGCCCAGAACCGTTCGGCCGATGGGGTACTGTGGGTAGGCCGATTGGAGGGAGGGGGCTGTGGGTAGAACGAGGTATCGAGAGAGGCGGGAACAGGGAGGAAACACCAAGAAGGACCCAAGGTTGGAGGAACGGGGAAAGGGCATGATTTCATGGCGGAGCGTTCCGAAGTGAAATCGCATGGGCGGAACGCCGTACCGCCCCGCAGACTACACCAGGCTTCGCAGAAGCCCGTCATGGGCAATCGTTTCCTGGGTCGTGGGTGCGAATGAAGCCGCCTTTGGCGGAAACATTTTGTCCATACGTCCTGGTTAGGCCTGACCTCTTAGATTTTTGACGTGGAATTGACATGAAACTGACACATTCGTTTCCGGGATTTGCTATTCTCTCCCTGCATGGAGACGGCGGACATGGTACACGAAGATTCGGTCCATTCCGAGTCGCAGAAACGTCCAGGAGAAAGGAATTGCCGATGAACGGCACGATTGCAGACTATCTGGCGAAACGCGGATACGGCGTAGAAAGGCGAAACGCCCCCTCGGCGAAGTACGGCGTGGCAGCGGATGGAACGTTGGAGGAACTGGCGGATGACGGGTGTTTCATCGACTGGTTCGGGCGGACGGTCCTGTGCGTCGACGACGACGCCTATCGCCGTGCGTTCTGGCGCGAGGTCTTCACGACGGGGCATACGATCGGGCCCCTTCCCCGCACGTGGAGGGGTGCCGTGCGGGAACTTGGTGGTTGTCCGTTCTACTGCAACGGCCTCGACATCTGGCTTGCGCTCTTCGTCGTGATGGGCGGAACCTTCCCGTTCTGGTTCCTCGCCCGCCTCCTCTCGCGCAGGATCGGCCGCTGGCGGCGCCCCTCCTACTATGCCCGCGAACGGGAGCGGCGGCATCGCCTGTCGGATGCGCGCCGCGCGGTCCGCGTCCGCCGGACGGTGAATCCCAGGCCCTCCCTTGACGAGATCCGGACGGCGCTTGCCCATGTCCGCGAAACGGCCACCCGGACGCGGACGCATGCCGGGGGCGCATTGCGACAGGGGGATTCCCATGCGTTGGCCGTCCTGCGGCTTGGGGCGCTTCTCGAAGACCTGGAGTGTTATGTCGACAACCACGCCTACGTCACGCGCGGCGTTCCGAGCGTACGTGGGCGCGCCCCCGGCATCAGGGGGCTGTTCGCCAACGAGGCGCCCGACCTACATGAACACTACAAGTTTGCCATGCGGTGCAAGTCCATTGCGAAGAAGTACCGCCAGGCCTGTGGATGCCTTGACCCCGTGCCGGTCGATGCGCTCCTGCCCCTTCGCGTGGGGGATTTCACGGCGGAACGCCCCGGCGTGGAACCGCACGGCCCGGAAACGGATGGGAGGACGGATGGGGGGAACGTGGACGTGGACACAGGACAGACGGTCTTCCCCGCCTATGCGTGCCTGCGGGATGCCTCCGCCCTCTCGGCCTGGATGCACGGGCATGGGAATACGGCCTATCTGAAGGAACGGGGGATGCATGCGGACCCGTGCTTCACGGAACGGCAGCTCCCGGGGCCGTCCGCCCGGAAGACCGCGGCGGAAATCCTCCTCTTCGGCAACGGCACGCTCATCGCGCTGGAGGCGGCGATCGCGTTGAAGATCGACCCTGCGTGCGTGGCGGAGGGGCCGAAACCGCATGCATGCGTGAGACGGCTTATGGGTGGGCGGCGTACCATTCGGCTACCGGAACGTGTGCGCCGTTGGTTCGCCTCCGGGAAGGGGAATCTGTCCAGGAAGTTGACCGCAGTGGAATCGGGGGCGGCGTAGCGCGATTTCGTCTGGGACGGTGCGAAGCGGAATGGACCGTTGGGACTGTCCGCGCGATTTCACGGCGGAACGCTCCGAAGTGAAATCCCCCGAAACGGAAAACGAAAGGGTCTTTAGACTAGAATGGGGATAGGCTGGAACGGATAGAAGGCTTGGGCGGAGGAACGGAAGTGCAGTGGAACTAGACGTAGACGGAATGGGAACGGAGAAGGGTGTCAATACTCGACGGAACGGCGGCGTTCCTTCTTCTCGGACTGGGCGTGCTTGTCGGCGAGCATGCGCTGTTTCTGGCGGCGGGAACGCCGTCTCTTCTGGCGGCGTTTCTTTTCGCGGGCCTGCTGCTCGGCGCTCTTGCGCCCCTGTTCCTTTTCCAGAATGCGTTCCGCGAGCATGCGGCGGGCGAGCCAGCGGTTGATTTCACGCGAACGGTTCTCGCCGCAGCGGACCTGGAGACCGGAGGGAGGGTGGAGGAGGCGCACGACGGACGAGGTTTTGTTCGTCTTCTGCCCGCCGGGTCCGCCGCCGAGGATGAAGGACTCCTCCAGGTCCTCCTCGTAGACGAAGGCCTCCGCCATCAGCGCCTTGATTTTGGCAATTGTCTCGGGGGTCATCATTCTGCTATACTCTCCTCATCATGAAAAAGGTTCTTGTTCCTCTTGCGGACGGTTTCGAGGACATCGAAGCGGTCTCGGTCATTGACGTACTCCGCCGCGGCGGGGTCGAGGTCGTGACGGCGGCCGTGGGCGACGGGCTCGATGTGCGGTCCGCGCATGGCATCCCGATGCGGGCGGAGCGGTGTCTTACGGATGTCCTTGAAAGCGAATACGACGCCATTATACTCCCTGGCGGCGGAGAAGGCACGCAGAATCTGAAGACCTGTCCGCCCCTGCTGGAACGGCTTCGCCGTCAGAAGGCGGAGGGGCGGTTCGTGTGCGCGATCTGCGCGGCGCCCACCGTGCTGGAAGCGGCGGGGGTTCTGGAGGACGAGGACGTCACGTGCTATCCCTCCTGCACGCCGGAGATGGGGCGCCCCGTCCAGCAGGTTCCGGTGGTTGCGGACGGCCTTGTGATCACGGGGCAGGGGCCGGGCGCCGCGACGCTTTTTTCGCTCGTCGTGCTGGCCCATCTTGAGGGGGAGCGCGCCGCGCACGCCGTCGCGAACGGCATGATCACGGAGTTCGCATGACGGGGATGGGGGGCGTCCTCCGCACGCTCGCGCTGCTGGGCCTTGCCGCCGCCGTGATCGTGGGCGGGCGCTTCCTGTGGAACCGGCGCCCGTGGCGTCCGGCCGTGGTGGTCAACGGACGGATCCTCTCGGTTGGCGAA
The DNA here is from genome assembly GCA_900547945.1 of uncultured bacterium. Taxonomy (GTDB): domain Bacteria; phylum Verrucomicrobiota; class Kiritimatiellia; order RFP12; family UBA1067; genus RUG572. The sequence continues at coordinate 23,208 of URIT01000012.1, read as the reverse complement.
CTCGACCTTCGCGCGCGGGCGCTGCTGGACGACGCCCGGCGCAGCGGGAACCGCCTCGTGGCGCCGGACCGTGAGGAGGAGGCGTGGGGCTTCTGTCGCCGCCGGGCCGCAAAGATGTGGATCGTCAAGGAAGTGCTGCTGGCGGAAGCCCTTGCACGCGGCTATGTGGCGTCGCCGGCGGACGAAAAGGCGTCGCTCGCGCAGATCGCCGCGCGCCTCAAGGGGCGGCAGCTGACGCCGGAGCAGTTCTTCCGCGAGGGGCCCCTTTCCGAGGAGACCAAGCGCCGCGATTTCCGGGAAGGCGTGCTGATCGACAAGCTCACCGCCCGGGAGGTGCGCGACCGGATTACGGTCTCCGCGAAGGAGGTTGATGCCCGGTTGGCCGATCTGCGGCGGGCGGCGTCCGCACGGGCGAAGCCCGGTGTGTCGGCTTCGTCCCCGCCCACGCGGCGGCAGGCCCTCAATGCGCTGCGCGTGGAGCGGTTTCGCGCGGGATTCAGGAAATTCTTCGAAGACCTCTACGTCAAGGCTTCGGTCAAATGTCCGGCCTATCCGGACCTTGAGGCGCTGGACGGGATTTCACCTCGGAGGAAGACGGAATGAAGGTGCGTGCCTGGTTGACGTTTGCCCTGACGCTGGCCGCATGGATGGCCGTCGCGCAGAATCTCCTGCCGGATTCGGTTTTCACTGCGCGTGGCCGGCGGGGCTGCCTGCCGAAGGGGTGGCGGACGCACTGCGGGACGGGGGCGGACGCGGAGATTGACGTGTCCGTCGTGCGGGAAGGCCGCGCGGCCGTGCGGCTTGCCGCGAAGGAAGGGGGGACCCGTGCATGGAACATGGTTTCGCACGCCGTCCCCGGCGTCCAGGCGAAGACGCCCTACACGGTCAGCGCCTGGGTGAAGACGCAGACACTTGACCCCGAGGCTCTCGCCTACATCTCCCTCAATTGCTTTTCCGTCGCGAAGCGACTTGCCGCGAACGACTCCCCGGTGAAACTGAAGGGCACGAAGGACTGGACGCGCCTCGTCTTCACACTGCCCGAACTGCCACCGAGAACCTCCGAGGCGCGGTTTGTCTTCTGCCTCTACGGGGGTGGCACGGCGTGGTGTACGCAGCCCCAGGTGGAGGCGGGGACGCAGGCGACACCCTACGCGCCGACGCCCGAAGATGCCGCGCGTCTTGAACGGCGTGCGCGGCAGGAGGCCGCGGCCGCGGCGTGGCGGACGGCGCAGAACTTCGGCGAGGGAGATGTTCCGCGCGTGGCGGTGTTGGACCTCGGTTTCGGCGTGGGGACGAACGCATTCGGCTGCATGGGCGATCCGGCCGTCTTCGAACAGACCCTGGCGAAGCGCTACCGTGTGGCGCGCGTGACGGGCGACGAACTCTGCGATGCGGCGATCTTCAGCCGCGACACGTTTGACCTCCTCGTCGTCCCGACGGGCGCCGCGTTCCCGGCCGCCGCCGCCGGGCTGCTGGTGGACTACCTGGGCGAGGGTGGGAAATTGTTGACCTGCGGCGGCTACGCCTTCGACCAGCCCGTCGTGAAGCGCGGCGGCGCGTGGGTCTCGCCGAAGGCATACGCGGGGGCGGTTCCGGCGGGAACGGTGCCGCTCGCCCTGCCGCCGCCGACGGGGTGGAGCGTGGGCGCGGGCGGTGGCGGCACGACCGTGGTCGAGGGGGTGGCGGGGCCGCACGGCGCGGCGGGCGTGCGCATGGCGACGCCCGCGATGCTGCTCTGGAACACGGCCTCGGCGGCCCTGTCGCTGAAGGGACATTCGCTCGTCAGCTTCCTCGCGAAGGGCGATGCGGGGACGAAGGCGGGCTGGTTCGAGGTGCAGGAGCGCGACGGTTCGCGCTGGCGCGCCAGGCTGGATTTCACTTCGGAATGGTCCGAATTCCGTCTCACGCCGGCGCAGTTCACCTATTGGCCGGACAACGCGAGCGTGGGGCGCGGGCGGTCGGGCGACCACGTGAACTTCGCGGCCGTCACGCGCCTGAGCCTCGGCGTCGCGCTCGACATCGCCCCCGTGCAGACGCCGCAGGGGTTCGCCGTCTGCGCGCTCAAGGGCGGCGTCGACCCCCATGCCGCGGAACGCTGCCTCGGGATGCCGACGATCAACACGCGCACGGGCCGCATCCGCGATGCCATCCACCCGAATCCCGAACAGATCCAGCTCTTCGATCCCTGCGAGACGCTGCTGGACGTGGCGCGCACGGCGACGGATGCCGACATGGAGGGGATCCTGCCGTCGCTGGCATGGGAGGGCGCGATGGGCGGGCTTTCCGCGCGGGCGCAGCTCGGCGTGAACGGGCACGGGTTTGGTCCGAACCGATGCTGCTGGCGCCCGATCCTCGCCTGCCGGGCCGCCGACGGTTCCCTGCGGGGGTATGCGGGCGCGCTCGTCCATAATGATGCGGGGACGTTCGCGGGTTCGAGCTGGGCGTTCTTCGGCGTGGCGGACCGCGATCTCTTCCCGAAGGGGGATGGACGGGCGGACAAGCTGCTCACTGCCGTGGTTGAGGCGCTGCTCGGGGATCTCCATCTCTGCGAGACGACGCCCCGCTACTCCTGCTACCGGGTGGGCGAGACGGCGCAGCTGCGCACGCAGGTGGCGAACTGGGGGGCCGCCGCGCGGGATGTCATGGTGCGGTTCCGTCTGGCCGACGAGGCGGGGCGCGACGTCGCGCAGTGGACGCGGGCCGTGCGGGCGGCGCCCGGCGGCCTTACGCCCGTGGAAGTTGCGTGGACGGTTCCCGCCGCGGCGCCCGACTTCGTGGATTTCACGGCGGAACTGTCCGAATTGAAGTCGCCGGAGAAGGAGGGGGCGTCGACGGCATCGGTGTCCGGATCGTCCACGACGGGGGGGCGCATCCTGGACCGTGAGCGCGCCGCCCTTGTTGTCTGGACGCCCGCCGTCGTCGCGGCGGGTCCGAAGGTCCGGCGCGAGGGGCTGCGCCTCACGCTCGACGGCGCGTCGCGCTTCTTCGCGGGCGCGCAGACCTTCTGGGGGCAGCATGCGAGCGTGACGGCCCGCTCGCCGCGCCGCTTCCGGGACGACTTCCGGCAGATGCGGGCGTTCGGCATGCGCTGGACACGCTGTTTCCTGCCCTGCCGCACGGAGGCGGAGTTGCGCGACAGCGACGCCATTGTGCAGCTCGCGCAGAAGTACGGCCTCGTTCTCTACCATACGCCGAACCTCGCCAACACACCGTCCCGCGCGGAGCTGGACGAGGAGATCGCGCGGATGAAGCAGATCTGCACGCGCTACCGCGACGTTCCGGGCTTCGTGGTGGACATCTGCAACGAGCCGTCCCTCAAGATGGCGACGCCCGCGTTCGAGGCGGCGCTCGGCGAGAAGCCCAACTGGACGGGCAAGGCGGACGATCCGGCCGTCCTGCGCACCTTCACGAAGGCGACGGCGCTCCAGCGCCGCTGGGCGCGGGAACTCGCCGAGGTCGCGCGCGCGGCGCGCCCCGGCACGCTCCTCTCGGTCGGCTGGGGCCAGGGCTGGGCGGGCGGCGCGGCGACGAAGGACCCGCAGGTCGCCTCGCTCGACCTCGACTTCACGGATCGCCACTACTACGGCCCCTACGAAAACATGATGGGGCACGTGAAGGACATCGACCTGCGCGTGCTCGGCAAGCCCTTCCTCGTAGGCGAATGCGGCTCCAAGAACCACCCCACCTTCCAGAAGGAGGATCCGTGGGGGATGAAGGACGACGATGCGTTCTACTCGACGCGCTTCCGCTACCTCTATGCGCATGCGTTCGGCGGCGGCGCGACGGCACTCCTCTCCTGGCATTGGCGCGACCCGGTGGAGGGCCTGTTCCCGTGCGGACTCGTGCTGCCCTCGGGCATCCCGCGCCCGACGGCGTTCGTGGTGGAGAAGTTGGCGCGGACGTTCGGGAAGCTGGAGCTCGTTGACAACCCGCCGGACGTGGTCGTGCTGATGGACGAGCGGATGCGCCACACGACGGCGCGGGCGGCGGCGACGCAGGCGGCGTGGCGCGTCGACGACGCGCTCCTCTGGTGGGGGGCGAACTGGAGTTGCCTCACGTCGTCCCGCGAACGGGACATCCCCGCCTCGGTCAAACTCGTCATCCGCCCCGAGGGCCTAGACCCGGCGACGCTGCGCGCGGAGATCGGCGCGCGCCTGAAGGCGAGCGGGGCGTCCTTCACGCGGCGCGCGGGCGACCCCGTCACGCTGGAGACGTTCCGTGTGCCGGGGAAGGACGCAACGGGCTGGGTTTTCTGGAACGGCGGCACGGGGCCGGTCGAGGTTGAACGCGGCGGGTATCGCCTGGCGGTGGGCGCGTTGCGCGTCGGCTACCTCCAGGTCGCGGCGGATGGCGCGCTCCAGGTGAAGGAGGAACTGTGATGAAACGGCGCATGGGCTGGATTCTGGGTGCGGGGGCGTTCGTGGCCCTGGCGGCGGCGGGCGTGTGGGGCGTCCGGGCGTGGACGACGCAGCGGCAGGTCGAGCGGACCGTTGCCGCACGCAAGGCGTTCCTCGCGCGGTTCGGCATCGATTCGGACGGGCGGCAGGCGTTCATTGCCCTGCCGGCGCAGCTGCCGCACGCGCTGGGACCGGCCCAGCTGGGGGCGGACCTCTTCTGCGACCGCCGCCTCGGCCAGACCCCGCGCCGTGCCTGTGCCGCCTGCCACCGTCTGAACGAGGGCGGCGTGGACGGCGAACTACATGGTGGCGTCCTCACGCGCACGGTGATGAACGCCTCCTTCGCCTCGTTCTTCCTGCACGACGGTTCGCTCACGAACCAGCACGACCTCGTCGAGCGGATGCTTACGCGGCGGGAATTCGTGGGCGCACGGGACGTCCAGGCGATCGTGCGGCGGCTGGGGGCGGACGAGAGGATGCTCGCGCGCTTCCGCGCCAGCTACGAGACGGGCCTCACCACGACGAACCTGATCGACGCGCTCGTGCAGTACAACCGTACGCAGCTTTCGCCCCGTTCGGCCTTTGATCGGTATTGGGACGGCCAGGCCGACGCGCTGAACGCGGCGGAAAAGGCGGGCATGGAGATCTTCCGGCGGCGCAATTGCCTCGCGTGCCACGACGGGCCGGCGCTCGGCGGTCTGCGGGTCTCGGAGGGTCGGAAAGTTCCGTCCCTGCGGGGACTCGGCAGCCGGCATGTCTACCTGACGGACGGCTCGCGGACCGACCTCGGCGCCGTCCTGACTCTGATGCCACGGGGGGACCTGGAGGAGGCGGAACGCGCTGCGCTCGTTTCTTTCCTGAAATCGCTCTAAAATGTGAATTTACCCACTTGCGCTCCTCCTGCATCTTTGGTATATTATCTGCTCGTTTTGGAAAAACAAGGAAACAAACATTCATGCCGACCATCAATCAGCTGATTCGCAAGGGGCGTCGTCCCCTCGCCACGCATTCCAAGTCGCCCGCGCTGAAGGCCTGCCCGCAGCGCCGTGGTGTGTGTCTCGTCGTTAAGACGATGACCCCCAAGAAGCCGAACTCGGCTCTTCGTAAGGTTGCCCGTGTGCGCCTCACGACGGGTGTCGAAGTGACGGCCTACATCCCCGGTGAGGGCCACAACCTGCAGGAGCACAGCGTCGTGCTCGTCCGTGGTGGCCGTGTGAAGGACCTTCCTGGCGTTCGCTACCACATTGTGCGCGGCGTGCTCGACTCGCTCGGCGTGAACGGCCGCAACCGTAGCCGCTCCAAGTACGGCGTGAAGCACCAGAAGGAAGAGAAGAAGTAAGGGGTAGGTCATGTCCAGACGTTCCAAGAAGACTGAAAAGCGGATTTCCGTCGATCCCAAGTTCAATTCCGAGTTGATCGCCCACGTCATTCGCGTCATCATGAAGGATGGCAAGAAGACGACGGCCGAGAAGATCGTCTACGGCGCGGTCGAGAAGATTGCCGCCGAGGTTCAGAAGAACCCGGCGAAGTTCGAGAAGGGCGAGGGTGACCAAAAGGTTGCCGTCACCGAGCCGATCGAGATCATCTCCCAGGCGATCGAGAACATGAAGCCGAAAGTGGAGGTCAAGACCCGCCGCGTGGGCGGCACGACCTATCCGGTGCCAGTCGAGATCAACCCTGTCCGCCAGCTGTCGCTGGCGCTCCGCTGGATGACGACGTATGCGTCCGGCCGTCACGGCATGGGCATGCCCGCCGCCGTCGCCGCCGAGATCATCGATGCGTTCCAGGGCCAGGGCAATGTCATCAAGAAGCGCGATGACGTGCATAAGATGGCCGCCGCCAACAAGGCGTTTGCGCACTACGCGTGGTAAAGCTTCAATTGTTTTTCCAGAACGCGAAGGGGATCCGTCGAAAGGCGGATCCTCTTTCCGTTTTCCTAGAGGGTCGTGATTGACGGAACCAGCGGAAGGTCGCGCTTCTGCGCGACCGGGGGGACAGACGCGCGCGACCGGGCGGCTAGGCGAGTGCGAGCAGGACGACGACGGCCACGAGCAGCAGTCCGGAAACGAGCTTGATGGTCGGGGCGAAGCGGGGACTCCGCTCGAGGGCTGTCTTGAAGGCGTCTGCGGCGAGGATGATCGGCAGGTAGATGAAGGGGACGAACGCGCAGAAGAGAGTTCCGAGCAGCAGGATCTGGACGGCGGGTGGATGGGTGGAGGCGCGGGACGTGAAGTGGGGTAGGAACGCGAGGAAGAACATGATCGTGAGCGGGTTTCCCATCGACATCAGAATGCCGCGCGCAACGAGGCGGAGCCCGTGTTCGTGCGGACTCGCGAGGACGAATCCCTTCGGGGCGTGGAATCCGTTCCAGGCCTCGGCGAGGCAGCCGACGGCGAGATAGCCGATGTAGGCCATGCCCCCGTAGCGGATGGCGGACATGACGAGAGGATGAGCCTCCAGGAAGGCCGCCGCCCCCAGGGCCAGGAGGAGAATCCAGATCCAGCAGCCGACGACGAGCCCGGCCATGAGGCAGCAGGCGCGCCCCCGGCCATGTGAAAGCGCCGTCGAGATGGTACAGAGCAGATCCGGACCGGGTTTGATGATCAGGCCGATGCAGCCAATCAGGTAGGTCACCAGCGGACTCATGACGTACATTCTCCTGTGGAGGGATTTGGAAGTGGACAGTATAGCAAAATGGATAACACCGTCCATGCCTGGTTCGTGCGCGTGACTTCGACGCTCTACCGACCTCGACGATTTCAATGCGGACAATGGCGGAAATATGTGTCACCGCTGTATCTATAGGTTCTTACGCAGAAGATTCTCACGCCGAAACGACAATGGGGCCACTGTGGGTCGTTTGATGGGGGTGCTGTGGGTAGTCCGATGAGGAACTGTGAATAGAATGCAGGATCGGGAGAGACGGAAACCGAGAGGAAACGCCAGAAGAGACCTAATGCTGAAGGAAAGGGGATTTCATGGTGGAGCGTTCCGAAGTGAAATCGCATGGATGGAACGCCGTTTCCGTCAGAGGAGGCTTCAATTGAAGGGAGGTCTGCTGATATGTTCAGGAATTTATTATGTTCAAGGATTTATACCGTTATGCCGAGTCATGCCGTCGTTTGTGTTTGGTCTTCCCTTCCAGCCGCCCCGCAAACCATACCTGTCTTCGCAGAAGCCCGTCGCAGACGATCATTTCCAGGGGCGTGGGTGCGAATGAAACCACCTATGGCGGAAACATTCCATCTATACGTCCTGATTTGGCTTGACCTCTTAAATTTTTGACGTGGAATTGACATGAAACTGACACATTCGTTTTATGGATTTGCTATTCTTTCCCTGCATGGACACGACACGGCATGTGCCCCGTCTCCTTGGCCCATTCCGAATCGTAGAAGTGTTCAGGAGAAAGGAATTGTCTATGAACGGCCCAATTGCAGACTATTTGACGAAACGCGGATACAACGTCGAAAGGCAAAACGCCCTCTCGGCGAAGTACGGCATGGCACCGGATGGAACATTGGAGAATCTGGCGGATGATGCGTGTTTCATCGACTGGTTCGGGCGAACGGTTCTGTGTGTCGATGACGAGACCTATCGTCGTGCATTCTGGCGTGAGGTCTTTACGACGGGGCATACGATCGGTCCCCTTCCCCGGACGTGGAGAAGTGCCGTGCGGGAATTGAGTGGTTGTCCGTTTTACAGCAACGGTCTCGACATCTGGCTGGCGCTCTTCGTCGTAATGGGTGGAATCTTCCCGTTCTGGTTCCTCGCCCGCCTTCTTTCACGTAGGATCAACCGCTGGCGACGGCCCTCCTACTATGTTCGCGAACGGGAACGACGGCATCGCCTGTTGGATGCACGCCGCGCAATCCGAATTCGTCGGACGGTGAATCCCAAGCCCTCCCTTGACCAAATCCGGATGGCGCTTGCCCATGTCCGTGAAACGGCCACCCAGACACGGACGCATGCCAGGGATGCATTACGACGAGGAGATTCCCATGTATTGGCTGTTCTGCGCCTTGGGGCGCTTCTTGAAGACCTGGAGTGCTATGTTGACAACCATGCCTACGTCACACGTGGCATTCCGGGTGTACGTGGGCGTGCCCCCGGCATCAGGGGGCTGTTCGCCAATGAGGCACCCGATCTTCATGAGCATTACAAATATATTATGCGATGCAAGTCCATTGCGAAGAAGTACCGTCAGGCCTGTGGGTGTCTTGACCCCGTGCCGGTTGATGCTCTTTTGCCCCTGCGCGTGGAGGATTTCACGTCGGAACGCCCCAGCAGGGAACCGCATGGCCTTGAAACGGATGGGAGGAAGGTGAACGTGGACACAGGAAAGACGGCCTTCCCGGCCTATGCGTGCCTACGTGATGTCGCCGTCCTCTCGGCCTGGATGCACGGGCATGGGAACACGGCCTATCTGAAAGGACGGGGAATACACGCGGATATGCGCTTCACGGCACGGCAGCTCCTGGGGCCGTCCGCCCAGAAGTCCGCAACGGAAATCCTCCTCTTCGGCAATGGCACGCTCATTGCGCTGGAAGCGGCAATTGCGTTGAAGATCGATCCTTTGTGCGTGACGGGAGAAGCGGAGCCGCATGTATGCAGGAGAAGGCTTATGGGTGGGCGGCGTACCATCCGGTTGCCGGAACGTGTGCGCCATTGGTTCGCCTCCTGGAAGGGGAATCTGTCCAGGAAGGTGGTCGCGGTGAAATCGGGGGCGGCGTAACGCGATGCCGTTAGGAACGGTGCGAAGCGGAATAGACCATTGGACGGACCGCGCGATTTCACGACGGAACGCTCCGAGATGAAATCCCTTCCGCATATGCTGGTTTGTTTCGCAGCATGGCGAAGTCGCAACATGGCGAAGTCGAAACATCCCGATTCGAAACATCCCGATTCGCCGCGAAGGTGTGACAAGATTGAATGGGTCAGATCGCCACGAGGTGTGACATTGTGGCATGGACAGGGGCAGGGTTGGTGGGATTGGATGGATTGGCACGGTGTTTGCTACGTGTCTTGTGTCGATTGAAAAGCCGGTGTTGTAGAAAACCACCGCTTGGCGATTGACGGCAAACACTTAAACGACTGAAGGAAAACATTGAGAAGGAGAAACAAGACATGAACACGACACTGTATATGAATCCGCTGAACATCCTGGACGACCTCTTCGGCATGGACAACCGGGTCTTTCGGAACATGCGGGCGCGTGCGGCGGGGCGTTTCCCGCCCGTGAACGTCTACTTGGACGAGAATGCGATCCTGGTGGACGTTGAGCTGCCGGGACGCACGGCGAAGGACGTGGCGCTGACCCTGGAGGCGCAGGCGGTGGTGATTGCGGACCGTCCCGCGACGGTGGACGCGAACGGCAAGCCGGTCGAGGCGCCGACGCCGAAGTGGTCCCGTCGTCTGGATCTGCCCTTCCGCGTCGACGCGGACAAGGCGAATGCGAAGTTCGAGAACGGCGTGCTGCGCATCGAACTGCCGCGGGCCGTGTCCGAAAGCGTGCGCCATATTGCAATTGCGGAATAGGCGAGAATCGATTGAAACTGATACTAGAATGTGAAAGGAGATTTAAAATGAACGAAGAGAAGTATGTGGTTCCGACGGCGACAATGACCGAGCATCCCGAGGCCTACGAGCTGGTGTTCGAGATTCCGGGCGTCGGCAAGGGCGAGGCGGACCTCCATGTGGAGAATCGTTCGCTGATGCTGAAGACACATGCGCAATACCAGGCGCCGGCCGGGTTCAAGCCGGTGGCGACCGAGTTCGAGCGCGTGAACTACGCGGTCAGCGTGGATTTGCCGGAAACGGCCGATCCGTCCACGGTCACGGCCAAGTTGGAAAACGGCGTACTGCGCGTCGTTGTGCGCAAACGCCCCGAGACGCAGGCGCGCGTGATCGCGATTTCCTGATCGTCGATCACCTGACAGACATATATCCCGTAAGGGAGGACGAAAATATGGAGAGGACGGATCCTACGGGATCCGTCCTTTTTCGTTTTGTTCCTTCCGTCCTCATTTTTCCTTCCGTCCTCATTTGAGGATTGCGCGCGGGGGAAAAAATGGTAAACTTCGGGTTCAACTCCAACGATGACGAGGATGAAGAACGAATGGCATTTGGAAACGTGAGGGACATGGGGATCTGGGGCACGGCCCTCGCCGTGAGCGTGGCGCTGCACGTAGTCGTGCTGGGCGCGCTTCTGTGTACGCGCGGCTGCGGCCCAGGCGAGGCAGGGGGCGGCGCGCCGCCCCCGGACCTGCCGCCAGCGGCAGTGGCCGATGCGCCGCCGCCGCAGGCGGACGACGGGGCCGAGGCGCGGCAGGGGGCGACGGAACGTCCGGCGAAGGCGGAGGCGAAGCGTCCGGCGAAGACGCCGGAACGGACCGCCCCGAAGGCTGCGCCCGCCGCAGACGTCCCGGCCGGCTGGAAGACCTACAAGGTGCGGCCCGGCGATTCGCTCACGCGCATCGCACGCCAGTGCGGCTGCACGGTCCATGAGCTTGCGAGGGCGAACGGCCTTTCCCCGACGGCCAACCTCCGGCTTGGGCAGACGCTCAAGGTGAAGGACGCGCCGGCGGACTAGGCGAGGACGGCATCGGCGAATTTCGCGTCGAGCCGCTTGGGGCTGACGGGCTCGGCCGTGTGGAGCTCCTGCGCGAAGAGGGAGACGCGGTACTCTTCGAGAAGCCAGCGGATCTCCGTCAGGGCCGACGGGTCGAACTTCACCTTTGAGGTTCCCGTCGCCGCATCCACGTAGAGCTGCCAGTAGGGGGCGAGGCGGCTTTCCTTCGACAGGTCGCCTGCCGGGTTCGTGCGGGCGCGCTCGACGCGGAGGGCTGCGCCCTTCAGGTAGCGCGCGTAGTGCCGAAGGCGGGCAAGCGGGACGGTGCTCGGAAAGCCGCGGTAGAGGAGCCATGCAAGCTGCGTGCGCACGGAATCCGCCGTCTCGGCGGGCGTGCCGACCTCCTCCATGCGGTCGTCGAGCGTGGCGGCCGCGCTGAACGCCGCGCCGACGAGGCGCGTCATCTCCGAAAGGTTCTCGCCGAGTGCGCCGCGCAGGTCGCGGAGGCGGCGGTCGAATTCCACCGCGTCCCGCACGGGGGGCTGGTTGCGGACGAACGTCTCGCGCACGGCGCCGGCGAGGAGGTCCGCCGCGAGGCGGGCGTCGTCGTAGGCGAGCGTGTCGAGGTAGAGTTGCGCGGCGAGCGGCAGGGCCTTGCGGCGGAAGGGGGCGCGGACGGAGCCATCGAGGGCGAGCAGGTAGAGGCGCGTGACGCCGGCGGCGTGCGCGGCGGCGGCGGTGCGGGCGTCCGCGAAGAGGTGGAGCGACACGCCCTTGTCGCCGTCGTCGTGGAGCGCGGGGAAGTGTTCGAGCGCCCAGCCGGCGTGGGCGTCGGTCGTCTTCTCGGGGAGCGTGCCGAAGACCCAGGTCGTGGCGAGGGTGGGCGCGGGCGTCTGCTGGACGGAGGGGGCGTGGGCGGCGGCGGCGAGTCCGGCCTGGGAGAGGGCGTCGTCGAGGTCACGGGAGGCGGCGAGGACGCGGCCGGTGTGGTCGTCGCGGATGCGGAAGCGCACGCGCAGATGGGGCGGGAGGCGCACGCTGGCCCAGGCGTCGGGCGCGATGCGGATGCCCCACTGTTCGAGGACGGTGTGGCGCACGGCGTCGAGGAGGGGTTCGGAACCGGGGCGGAGGTGGGCGAGAAGCCCGGCGACGGTGTCGTCGAGCGGCTGGAGGACGCGGCGCTGGGCGGAGGGGAGGGAGGAGAGGAGGTAGGCGAGCTTCTCGGGCAGGGCGCCGGGTACGAGCCAGTCCGCCCGCCAGAGACGGAGCGCGGCGGCGTCGGAGGCGCGCACCGTACAGGTGATGCCGTCCTCGTCCGGTTCGTCGGGCGTGTTGCGGTAGGTGAGCGCCATCTTCGCGCCGCCGATCGTGAGCGTGTCGGGGAAGTCGGCGTCGGGGACGTCTTCGGCGGGCCACCAGTCGGCCTTCTTCAGGACGAAGCGGGGATCGCCGCCGCGCCGCAGCCACTTCACGAGCGCGGGCGCGGAGGCGACGTCGGGCGGGAGGACGGCGGCGAAGTGCGCGCAGAGGCGCTCTACGTCGAAAAGTTCGGGACGGCGGGCCTTCTCGGCGCGGCGGCGGAGGGCGTCGAGGAGGGCGTTGTTCGTGCGCACCTCCGGCGGCGGATGGGGGAAGTCGCCGTCGACGAGTCCACGCCGGATGAAGACCTCCCGCGCGAAGGGCAGATTGACGCGGCTGAAATCGCAGCGGCGGGCGGGGACGATGACGAGCCCGTAGAGGACGACCTGTTCGGTCGCGCGCACGAACCCGCTGGCTGCGTCCCATTCGGGGGAATGGTAGCTGTGCCGGCAGAGCGCGCCCGCGACGGGCTCGATCCATGCGGGGTCGAGCGCGGCCGCGTTGCGGGCGAAGAGGCGGGCGGTGTCGACGAGTTCGCCGGCCATGACCCAGGGCGGGACGGCGGGCTTCGCGGATTTCACTTCGGAACGGTGCGCGTTGACGACGGAGGGGCGCTCTTCGCGGACTTTGGGCCGTTTCGTGAGGACGGAGCCGGGGTGGAGGGCGAAGCGCAGGCCGTGGGCGCCGCGCCAGTCGCGTTCCTCGGAATCGTACCGGCCGATGCGGCCGAGCAGACCGGAGAGGAGGGCCTTGTGCAGACGGGCGGACCAGTCGTCGAAGGATTTGGGGTTGGGTGGCTGGGGGGCGAGGAGGTCGGGTGTGGAGGTCTCCTGGAAGGAGAGGCCGAGGCCCTTGGCGAGGTCGGCGAGCTGGTGCGCGAGGTCGCGCCATTCGCGCATCTTCGGGTAGGAGAGGTAGGTCTTCTTCGCGAGGGCGCGGGCCTTCGCCTGCGAAAGACCGTCGGTCTCGTGCCGCCACCAGGTCCAGAGCTTGAGCGTGCCGAGGAAGTCGGAGCCCGGCACGCGGAAGGGGGCGTGGGCCTGCGCGGCCTTCTCGCGTTCGTCGACGGGACGGCGGCGGGGGTCGTCACAGGCGAGGGCGGCGATGATTGGGATGGCGGAGGGGAGGACGGCGTTGTCCGCCGCCGCGAGCAGCATGCGTGCGAGGCGCGGCTCGACGGGGATGCGGGCGAGTTTGCGACCGATGTCGGTAAGGCGGGTACGGTCCGCCGCCCCGCCGTCCGCCGCGCGCCGGTCGTGGCAGATCGCGCCGAGTTCAAGCAGTTCGCGCAGTCCTTCGTGGATCATCGCGGGCTTGGGCGGATCGAGGAAGGGGAAGCGGGCGATGTCGCCGAGGCCGAGGTCGAGAAGGGCGAGGATGACGCCGGCGAGGGAGGAGCGCAGGACCTCAGGGGGCGTGTAGGCGTCGCGGGTGGCGAAGTCCTCCTCGGAGTAGAGTCGGATGCAGGTGCCGGGGCCAAGGCGGCCGCAGCGTCCGGCGCGCTGGCGGGCGGAGGCCTGGGAGATGGGCTCGATCTGGAGGCGCTGGACCTGCGTGCGGTGGATGTAGCGGGAGATGCGGGCGAGGCCGGAGTCGATGACGCAGCGGATGCCAGGGATTGTGACGGAGGTCTCGGCGACGTTCGTGGCGAGGATGATGCGGCGGCGGGGGGAGGGACGGAAGGCGCGCTGTTGTTCGGCGGCGGGGAGGGAGGCGAGGAGGGGGATGATGTCGTCCTGTTCCCGGAGGCGCGCAAGGGCGTCCGCCGTCTCGCGGATGTCGCGTTCGCCGGGGAGGAAGACGAGGATGTCGTCGGGAGGGGGGAGGGTGGCGACGGCGGCGGCGACGTCGCGGGGGAGGTCGCGTTCGTCGTCCGCGCGGGGCGGACGGTAGACGACGTCGATGGGGAAGAGGCGGCCGGGAACGGAGATGACGGGGGCGTTGCCGAAGAAACGCGAAAAGCGGTCTACGTCCAGCGTTGCGGAGGAGATGATCACCTTGAGGTCGTGGCGGCGGGCGAGGATGCGCTTGAGGATGCCGAGAAGGAAGTCGACGTTGAGGGAACGTTCGTGCGCCTCGTCGACGATGATGACATCCCAGGCGCGCAAAAGGGGGTTGGAACGGGTCTCGGCGAGCAGCACGCCGTCCGTCATGAACGTAATCTGCGTATCGCGGGAGACCTTGCGGGCGAAGCGGTGCCGGAAGCCGACGAGTCCGCCGACTTCGCCCTTCAGCTCGTGGGCGACGCGCGTCGCCATCGTGACGGCGGCGAGGCGGCGGGGCTGGGTGCAGGCGACGCGCGCATGGGGGCGCCCGTCGGCGAGCAGATGCTCCAGGGCCATCTTGGGAAGCTGGGTCGTCTTGCCGGAACCCGTGTCGCCGCAGACGACGAGGACGGGGTGGGCGCGCAGGGCGGCGAGGATGTCGTCGTGGTGCGTGGTGACGGGGAGTTCGGGCGGGTAGGTGAAGTCCATCCGCTTTGGGGCAGAGGCTTTCCCGGGAACGGAGATCTTTGAAAGGGCTGTCGGTAAAATGTCGTCCACGGCGGGGAATGGTAGCATGTCGCCGTCCTGGGCGCAAGCCCGCTTTCATGCCCGCTTTCATGCGGAAATCCCACTCTCACGCAGAAAGAGCGGACGAGGGGATTTCACTGCGGAACGTTCCGAAGTGAAATCCCGCGCACGTAGTAGACGGCGGCAGGGGAGGGCCGCGCACCCGCGCGGCCGGAGGAAACCGATTGCGGTCGGAGGAATCCGGTGGCGGTCGGAGAAATCCGGTGGGAAGGAATCCAGATAGAGGGGAATTCAGGTTGACGTGGAATCTGGGCGGACGCGCAGGAGCGTGTCCCTCCTGTGCATGTAGGTGCGCATTTCCTGACGGGTTGCAACTTGTTGCGACCGCGACCCCGCGATGTGGTATACTGTGCCGCTCCAAGGAAATCTCAGCCATGCTCTACCATCTTGCCCCCTATCTCGAAACGGTGTGGGGTCCGTTTCGGCTTCTGCGCTCCCATGTCCTCCTCGCGGCGGCGGGGACGCTGCTTGCGGCGTTCGCGGTCGTCTTCCTGCTGCCGAGGCTGTGGCGTTTCTCGCCGCATGACCACGGCAAGGCCATTCTCGGGTGGGACGGCATGGCGTCCGTCGGGAAGCCGACGGGGACGGGGTTGTGGGTGACGCTCATTCTGCTTCCGATCGTCCTTCTCGTGGTGCCGCTCTCGGTGCCGGCGCTCGGCATGATCTTCTGCCTCTACGTCGCGATGGCGTTCGGCTACCTCGACGACCGTGCCGCCGTGCCGTGGGGACAGCTCCGGAAGGGGCTTCTGGACGCCGTGGTGTGCCTCGGCGTGGCGCTGTTCGTGTGGGCGGCGCTGGAGGGGCGGGTGTGGCTGCCGTTCGTGAAGGGCGAGTGGACGATTCCGTGGTGGGCGTATGTGCCGACGATGGGGTTCCTCCTTTTCGTCGTCATGAACGCGACGAACTGCTCGGACGGCGTGGACGGCCTTGCGGGGTCGCTGACGGTCATTTCCCTCGTCGCGCTCGCGGTCTTCCTCTACGGACTGATCGGGTATCGTCCGATGGCGGACTACCTGCTCGTGCCGCACAACTACCTCGCGGTGCGCTGGTCGGTGCTGCTGATGACGGTGTCGGGGGGCTTCGCGGGGTACCTGTGGTGGAACGCCGAGCCGTCGAAGGCGCTGATGGGGGATGCGGGGTCGCGCTTCCTCGGCCTTCTCCTCGGGGCGGGCGTGCTCGTGACGGGCAACCCGTTGCTCCTCTTCGCGTTCGCGCCGGTCGTGCTGGTGAACGGCGGGGGCGGGCTTGTGAAGATCCTGCTGCTGCGGTTCTTCCGGAAGTGCGGGCTCGACGTGCGGCCGCCGTCGATGCTGGAGCCGGAGGAGCGGGCGCGGCGGAATCCCCTCGTCAAGGCAGTCCAGAGCATCCGCTTCCCGCTTCACGACCACTGCAAGAAGGAACTGAAGTGGTCCAATGCGCAGGTGCTCATGCGCTTCGTGCTCGTGCAGGCGTTCCTGATGCCGATCATCCTCATTCTGCTCGTCAAAATCCGCTAACGCATGAAGAAGAGGCTGATTTTTGCCGTTTTCGCCGTATTGGCGGGTGGCCTTGCGTACGCGCAGGAGGCGGTGTCCGCCGCCGCGCCGGCGCGGAAGCGGGCAGTGGAGATGCCGAAGGCGGTGCTGGGGGCGGACGGTTTCGTGGAGGTGGTGGCGGCGGACGTGCCGGGCGACCCGGTGGGGTTCCGTCTGCCCATCCTGCAGTTCACGACGCGCCTCGTGCGCGAGGTCGAGCGGGTCTACGGACTCTCCATGCCGCGTGGCGGGGTGGGGCTCTTGATCCACGCGCAGGACGGCACGACGAACGACGTGCGGGTCATCTCCCGGGCGGGACGGCGGGCGGGGGCGGCGATCACGCACGTGTGGCTGCCGTCGCCGGGGTTCTCGGATCTGGAGGCGCTGCGCTACGCGATCGTGAAGGCGTATTTCCTGGGGTGGATCGACCGAAACCGTCCGCAGGGCGTGACGGCGGCAGCGGCGATGCCGGGCTGGATGGTGCTGGGGGCCCTGCGGGGGCTCGACGGGGAGACGGTCCACGACGACAAGCGCGCGGTGCTGGCGATGTGGAGCGAGGCGCGTCTGCCCTTCTTCCCCGCCCTCTGCCGCAACCTGCGGGCGGGCACGGGGGAGGATGCGGCGCTCTGCGGGTATGTCGTCTCGTGGCTCAAGGAACGGAAGCTCTTCCGCAAGACGCTGGAGGGCTTCGCCGCCGGGCGGGCGTTCGAGGGGGCACGCCTCGCAGCGGACCTGACGGGCGAGACGGCGCCGGACGAACAGGACCGCGCGAGTGACGAACGCCTCGCCCGGCTTACGCGCGCGGTTCTCTCGCCGGGGCGGGCGAGCCAGTGGGATCTTAAGGTTTTCACCTCTCGTCTCTTGCTTTATCCCGCCGAATTTGATAAAAATATAGGCGCGAATGGCACATCCTGTACCTTCCGCGAGGCGATTGCGCGGGTGGCCGACCATCCGGCCCTCCGCGAGGCCGCCGCGCGCAAGGCCCGGGAGATGCCGTTTTGCACCATCGGACGCGGCACGGCCCTGGCCGAGGCGTCCGAAGCCTATCGCCTGTTCCTGACGGGCCTCGCGCGCGGGGATGCACCCGACGAGCTGGGGCGGCTGCTGGACGAGGCGGATGCGCAGTTGCAAGAGATCTTGGATGAAGATAGAAAAGACGATAACCGGTGACGTCGATCCGGACGTCCTCGACTACACGGTCGGGGACGACCCCGTCCTCGACATGGACCTTGTGCGCTGGGACTGCCTCGGGACGGCGGCCCACGTGACGATGCTTTCGGAGATGCCCGTCACCCCGCCCGTCGTGACGCAGGAGGAGGCCGCGCGCGTGCGCGCCGCGCTTGCGGACGTGGTGGCCGACCGCTTCTTCGTCGTGCGCGAGCAGGACCAGGATGTCCACATGGCCGTGGAGACGCGCCTGACGGAGACGCTGGGCGACCTCGGCAAGAAGATCCACACGGGCCGCAGCCGCAACGACCAGGTTGCGGTGGACGTGCGCCTCCACATCAAGGACCAGCTCCTGGGCCTCGAAGGGGAGCTGGCGGACCTCGCGGCGGCACTCGTCGACTTCGGCAAGGTCCACGACCGCGTGCCGATGGTGGGCCGCACGCACCTGCAGCCGGCGATGCCGAGCTCGGTCGGCGTGTGGGCGACGGGCCACGCGGAGATGATCCTCGACCAGACGGCGAACCTGGAGGCCGCCTACACGCTGAACGACGCCTGTCCGCTCGGCAGCGCGGCGGGGTACGGCGTGCCCCTGCCGCTCGACCGGCAGCGGACGAGCGACCTCCTGGGCTTCGCGCGGCCGCTCCACAACGTCTTCGGCGCCTCGATGGGGCGCGGCGAGGACGAGGCCGCCCTCCTCTCGGCGCTCGCGCAGCTGATGGCCGTCCTCTCGCGCCTCGCGGAGGACATGATCCTCTTCTCGATGCCGGAGTTCGGCTACTTCACCCTGCCGCGCGCGTACTGCACGGGCAGCTCGATCATGCCGCAGAAGTACAACCCCGACGTGCTGGAGCTCGTGCGCTCCAAGACCGCCCAGGTGCTCGGCCTCGCGACGGCGGCCCTCTCGATGCTCCACGCGATGCCCGGCGGGTACAACCGCGACCTGCAGGATTGCAAGGGCCTCTACATGAAGGGGCTTTCGATCACGCGCACGACCCTGCGCATCCTCGCGAAGTTCGTGCGCGGCCTGGGCATCGACGAGGCGAAGCTGCGCGCGGGGTTCATTCCCGGCGTGTTCGCGACGGACGTCGCGCTCCGGAAGGTCGCCGCCGGCACGCCCTGGCGCGAAGCCTACCACCAGGTGCGCGACAACCTGGAGGCGCTCGCGACGGAGGACCCGGACGCCGCCGTGGCGGCGAAGACGCACGCGGGCGCCACCGCCGGGCTCGACTATGCGCTCTATGCGGGGCGCGTGGCGGCGCTGCGGACATCGGTGGCCGCGCGCATGGAACAGTTTGAAGCAAAAATGAAGGAACTCCTCGGATGAATGAAACGGGTATGACGTTGGCGCAGGCGTGGAACTACGGTGGCCCCCTGATGTGGGTGCTTGCGGCCCTCTCGGTGGTCGCGCTCGCGATCGTGCTGTATCTCCTCTTCGCGCAGCGGCGCGAGGCGCTGACGCCGCGCACGCTCATGAGCGACGTCTTCAGCAAGCTGCAGGTGGGCGACCACGGCGAGGCGCGGCGCCTCTGCGAGCGGAGACCCTGCGCCTTTGCGGCGCTGGCGCTCGCGGCGCTCGATGCGGCGCGGGGCGCGGCGAAGGGGCAGCGGGTGGACGTGTCGCAGGCCGTCGAGACGGCGGGCGCGCACGTCGCGGAACAGCTCCAGGCGGCCGTCGACTGGCTGGCGGACATCGCGGCGATCGCGCCGCTCGTGGGGCTGCTCGGCACGGTGCTCGGCATGTTCCAGGCGTTCGGCGGCATCGCGAACGACATCGCGGCGAACGCGAAGCCCGTCGTCCTCGCCGCCGGCGTCTCGCAGGCCATCATCACGACGGTGTTCGGCCTCGTCATCTCCATCCCGTGCCTCGCGTGCCATGCGTTCCTGCGCCGCCGCACGGCGAAGCGCATCGCCGGGCTTGAGACGCTCGCGGTCATCCTGCAAAAGGCGTTCTGATGAACTTCCGCCGCACGATCCGCAGCCACGCCCCGGCGGTGCAGATGGCGTCCTTGATGGACGTCATCTTCCTGCTGCTGTGCTTCTTCGTGATCTCCAGCGTGTTCTCCCAGTGGGAGACCGAGGTCGCCATCGCCCTGCCCACCGCGAAGTCCGCGACGGTGCCGGGCCGCATGCCGGGGGAGATCATCCTGAACCTCAACGAGTCCGGCGACGTCTCCGTGAACGGCAACCGGCTGTCGCTGGAGGACGTGACGGCGCGCCTCACGCGCATCGCGAAGCTCTATCCGGGGCAGCCCGTCGTGATCCGCGCCGACAAGGCGGTCTCCTACGACAAGCTCATGGGGCTGATCGACGCCTGCCGCGCGGCCGACGTGTGGAATTTCTCCCTGGCAACCCAGGACGAGGAGAGGAAGAAATAGCATGAAGACCAGTCTTCTCGCGTGTCTCGCGGCCTTGTCTCTCGCGAGTCTGCCCGCCTTTGCGGCCTCGCACTGGAACGGGGGCCGCACGGTTCCCGTACACAAGCTCGCGCCGCGCGACGCGGAGGGCGAGAAGGTGTCCCCCTCCGGCCGCCTCCCGCGTCCGATCTCCCTTGCGCAGACGTGCGGGCAGTGCCACGACGTCGCCGCGATGCACCGGGGCAGCCACTTCCGCACGGGGTTGGACGCGGGCGACGCGCCGGCCTCCGTCACGGTCGAGCCGTGGTTCTGGGCGGACGAGGCGACGGGCACGGCGATTCCGCTTTCCCTCCACGGCCAGGCGGGCGCGCGGCGTCCGGGCGACGTGGGCCTCTCGTGCTGGGAATGGACGAAGCTCTTCGGTCGCCACTTCCCCGGCGGGGGCATCGCGTGCGACACGAATGCGCTCAACGAGGTCGCGGGTGCGCGCCAGCGCTGGTTCGTGACGGGCGCGCTCGGCCCCAACTGCCTCGCCTGCCACCAGCAGGAGGGCTACGATTCGAGCGAGTGGGCGCGGCAGGTGCTGCGCGAGAACTGGCAGGGCGCCGCGACGGCCGCCTCCGGGCTCGCCGCCGTGGGCGGCATGAACGAGCGGCTGGAGGCCACCTGGGCGGCGGCGGAGAATCCCGACGACCATCTCTTCAAGGTTCCCGAGACGACGGCCTACGACCCCGCGAAGTTCGACGAGAAGGGGCGCTGCGTCTTCAATGTGGGCAAACCGAAGAACGAGAACTGCCTGGCGTGCCACGGCGTGTCGCAGAAGGGGATGCCGTCCCACGCGATTTCGGGCGACGTGCATCTCCAGCGCGGGATGCGGTGCGTGGACTGCCACCAGAACGGGATGGACCACCGCGTGGCGACGAAGAGCTGCGCGTCCTGCCACGTGGAGAAGGACGGGGCGGGGCCGAAGCCCGTCCACGCCGGCATCCCGCTCGTCCACTTCCAGAAGCTCGCCTGCACGGTCTGCCACGCGGGCGTGACGGAGGGCGGCAGGCTCGCGCAGGTGCGCACGGCGCGCGCCAACCGCATCGGCGTCTACGGGCGCGCCCAGTGGGCGACGGACTGCCCGGTCATCCTCGAACCCGTCTTCGTGAAGAACGCGCAGGGCGTCGTGGAGCCCCGCCGCATGATGTGGCCGAGCGGTTTCCACCGCGTGGCCGAGGGCGGCGCGCTGAAGCCGGTTCCGCCCGTCGAGGCCGCCGCGCTCGCGGGCGAGGCGCTTACGGTCGTCGAACGGGTCACGGCGGCGCTGGAACTCCTGAAGGAGACGGACGGCCCCGTGGGCGTGACGACGCTGCGGGGCGACGGCGTGCCCGTCTACCGCACGCCCACGAACGACGTCCCCTACATCGCGGCGGAGGACCGCGCGCCGGGCGAGTTCCGCAATCTGCTCGCCACGCTCTTCAACGCGAAGGTCGGCGTGTCGAAGGAGAAGGTCGCCGCCTGCCGCGCGGGCAAGGTCTATACGATCGACGGCGCGGGCGGCGTGACGGCGTGCGAGGGCGTGGCGGCCCCGACGAACGCCTTCCCCGTCGGGACGCTTTCGGCGGATGGCACGGCGTTCGTGCCGATGCTCGACGCCTGGACACTTGAGCAGTACGCGAAGGTCAGGGACGCCGAGCAGCCCTTCACGGAGGAGATGGTGCGCCGGGCGCTTGTCCATGCGGGCAAGGGCGTGCGCTACGTCGCGGGCGGGCTCGTCTTCTCCCTCGGTGCGGACGGTGCGCTCGTCAAGACGCCGGGCGCACCCGAGGCGCAGCCGGTCTCCTGGCCGGTCGGGCACGACGTGCGCGCGGCGCGCCAGGCGCGCGGCGCGGCGCCGGCCAAGTGCGCGGCGTGCCACACCGCCGATTCGGCGTTCTTCCTCGGGAAGATCGCGCCGACGGGTCCGGTGCAGGAGGCTGCGGCGCCGTTTGTTTCCCAGGCCGAGCTGCTGGGGGTTGACGGCTTCTACTACGCGACGCTCGGGACGACGTTCGCGATGCGTC
This sequence comes from uncultured bacterium, assembly GCA_900547945.1. Classification (GTDB taxonomy): domain Bacteria; phylum Verrucomicrobiota; class Kiritimatiellia; order RFP12; family UBA1067; genus RUG572. Next base: position 1,225 of record URIT01000012.1, on the reverse strand, counting down.
CGCTCTTCAAGGTGTTCCTCTGGACGGTGTTCGGTCTTCTCTGCCTCTTCGCGGCGGCGGCGGCGGCCGTGGCGCTGAACCGTCTGGGGCGGTGGATCTCGGACAACTCGGACGACTTCATCTGGGGCTTCGCGAAGTGGGTCGTCGACGTCGGCTTCGTCTGCTGCCTCGGCTACCTCGCCCTGTCGGGCGTCGTCGGCTGGCTGTGCGGGGCGATGACGGGCTGGTGGCTCGTCCTCCACATGGTCGCGGGCGGCGGCTTCGCGGCGGGCGTCGTCCTCATCGCGGGGATGCGCGCGGCGGAGCGCACGGAGCGGAATCTCTGGATGTCCCTCGCGTGGGCGTTCTGGACGCTCCTCGCGGCGGGGACGCTGTTCACGGCGGTGATGCCGATGATGACGGTGTTCGGCAGCCACGGCCAGGACGTCCTCCTCTGGAGCCACCGGTGCGTGGCGCTCGCCTTCGCGGCCGTGAGCGCGCTCGTGTGCGGCCTCTGCCTGAAGGGCGCAAGGCAGGGTACAAGGCGCTGACGTGAGGAAGTTCTCCCACAAGGCCATGGACACCGAGTTCTCGGTGTCCTTTGGCTTAAATGAGGACGAGGCGCTGTGCGGTGCCGCGGCCGCGGCCTGTTTCGCCCGGATCGACGGATTGGAGCTGCTGCTCACGCGCTTCAACGACACGAGCGACGTCGCGGTGATCCGGGGCCTCCCGGACGGCGGCATCGCGACGGTGGCGCGCGAGACGATGGATGTCCTCGTGGCGAGTGCGCGGGTCTGCGCCGCGACGGGCGGCGCGTTCGACCCGACGGTGGAGCGGCGGAACTTCGCGGAGCTGACGCTCGACGTGGAGCATGTGCGGGTCGGCGTGCGGAAGGGCCCCGTCGCGCTCGACTTCGGCGGCATCGGCAAGGGCTATGCGCTCGACGCCTGCGCGGAGATCCTCCGTTCCGAGCAGTTCGACCTCCATGACTGGCTTCTGGATGCCGGCTCCTCGACGCAGGTGATCGGCGGCGGACCCTGGGCGCTTGGCATTGGCGGGCGCTGGAAGGGGCGGACGCGGCAGGAGACGGTGCTGCGCCTTTCGGACGGCGCCCTTTCGGGAAGCGGGTTCGAGGTGCGCGGCGAGCACATCTTCGACGTGCGGCGGGGCGGCCCCGCCGTGCGGTGGGCGCAGAGCTGGAGCCGGGCCCGGACGGGCGCGGTGGCCGACGCGCTCTCGACGGCCG
>URIT01000011.1 GCA_900547945.1 uncultured bacterium | reverse complement strand
GCGTGCGCGCCGTGCGCGCGCCGACCTCCGCCGTCCGCGCAGCGGCGCGTCGGCGCGGGTCAAGGTGTCGCCCTTCGGCAAGCTGAAGGACGGCACGGCGGTGAAGCTCTTCCGCCTGCACGGCGCGGGCGGGCTCATCCTCGACGTGTCCGACTACGGCGGGCGCCTCGTGCGCTGCTACGCCCCCGACAAGTTCGGCAACCTCGCGGACGTCACGCTCGGCTGGAACACGCCCGGCGAGTACGAGGAGCTGGGCTTCTCGATGGGCACGCTCATCGGCCGCTACGGCAACCGCATCGCGGACGGCAAGTTCACGCTGGACGGCAAGGAGTACCAGCTGCCGATCAACGAGGAGAAGGGCGCCCGCCACTGCAACCTCCACGGCGGCCCGGACGGCTGGGACAAGAAGGTGTGGCAGGCGCGTCCGTTCAGCCTCGGCCCGATCCAGGGCGTGGAGTTCACCTACGTCTCCAAGGACGGCGAGATGGGCTTCCCGGGCACCGTGACCTGCAAGGTGACCTACCGCGTGCTGCCGAACAACACCTGGCGGGTCGAGTACGAGGCGACGACGGACAAGCCCACGGTCCTGAACCTCACGCACCACTCCTACTGGAACCTCGCCGGCGAGGCGAGCGGCGACGTGCTCGGCCAGCACCTCCAGATCTTCGCCGACGAATACACGCAGACGACGGCGGGGCTCATCCCCACGAAGAACGCGCCGGTGAAGGGCACGGGCTTCGACTTCACGGCGATGCGGCCGATCGGCGCCAAGGCCGACTGGATGAAGGCCGAGAAGGCGCTCGCGCCGATGGACAACTGGTACGACCACAACTTCGTCCTCCGGGGCAAGCCCGGGCAGTTCAAGCGGGCCGCGTCGATGTACGATCCCGTTTCGGGCCGCACGCTCGACGTCTGGACGACCGAGCCCTGCATGCAGATGTACGGTGCGCAGAACGTGACGGACAAGGTGCCCGCGAAGGCCGCCGGGAAGTTCCTCTGCCCGTATGCGGGCGTCGCCCTGGAGACCCAGCACGCGCCCGACTCGCCGAACCATCCCGAATTCCCGTCCACGGTCCTCAGGCCGGGAGAGGTCTTCCATTCCCGCACGGAATACCGCTTCGGCGCGAAGTGAGGCGCCATGCACGTCGTCGTCTGCGTCAAACAGGTTCCGGACACCACGAACGTCCGGATCAACCCCAAGACCAATACGCTCATGCGCGAGGGCGTGGAGTCGATCGTCAATCCGTTCGACGAATACGCCCTTGAGGAGGCGCTGCGCCTGAAGGACCGCCTCGGCGCGAAGGTCTCCGTCGTCTCGATGGGTCCGCCCCAGGCGGCCGCCGTGCTGCGCGAGTCCCTTGCGCGCGGGGCGGACGAGGCGTTCCTCGTCTCCTCCCGCGCCTTCGGCGGCGCGGACACGCTCGCGACGTCCTACACGCTCTCCCAGGCGATCCGGAAGGCCTGCGGCGGCAAGACGCCCGACCTCGTCCTCTTCGGCAAGCAGGCCATCGACGGCGACACGGCGCAGGTCGGCCCCGGCGTCTCCGAATTCCTCGGCGTGCCGCTCGTCACCTACGTGAAGGAGCTGGCGGTCGAGGCGACGGGCGCCTACACCGCGACGACGGTGATGGACGACGGCGAACACGTGATCGCGGGATCCTTCCCATGCGTCATGACCGTCCTCAAGGAGGCCGCCGCGCCGCGCTACGCGCCGCTCGCCGGCTGGATGCGGGCCGCGAAGGCGGAGATCGCGGTGCTGGACGAGAAGGCCATCGCGGCCGACCCGATCCGCATCGGCCTCAAGGGCTCGCCCACGAAGGTCGTCACGATCTTCCCGCCGCCCACGAGGGGGGGCGGCGAGACGGTGGACGCGCGCGGCGACGCGGCGGCGGGCGCGCGCGCGATTGTGGACTTCCTCGCGAAGAAAGGTCTGGTGAAGTGATGGCGGACGCCCCGGTTTTCATCGACCCCAAGCTCTGCAAGGGGTGCGGCAAGTGCGTGAAGGGGTGTGGCTTCGGCGCGCTGAAGATGGTGGCGAGGGACGAGGGCTCGGGCGCCCCCGAACCCCGGCCCAAGGCAAGGGTTGTTCAGATTGCCGAGGTCGACGCGAGCGCGTGCAAGGCCTGCGGGGCGTGCGTGAAGGCGTGCCCGTTCAAGGCGATCCGCGAGGTGCGGCAGGAGGTCTACGGCACGGCGGACATCGAGGCGTACAAGGACATCTGGGTATTCGCCGAGCAGAGCCACGGCGTCGTCGCCGAAGTCGCCTACGAACTGCTCGCGAAGGGGCTGGAGCTCAAGGCCCAGCGCGGCGCGGGCGCGCGGCTCTGCGCGGTCGTGCTGGGGAGCGGGCTGGCGGCGGACGTGGAGGCGTCGCTCGTCGCGGCGGGCGCGGATGTCGTCTACAAGGTGGACGACCCGGCGCTTGCGGACTACGAGGCGAACGTCTACGTGGACGCGGTGAGCCAGCTCATCGTGAAGCGGAAGCCCGAGGTCGTCCTCGCGGGCGCGACGGCCGTCGGGCGCGCGTTCTTCGCGCGCGTCGCCGTGAAGGTCCGCACGGGCCTCACCGCCGACTGCACGATGCTGAAGGTCGAGGAGACGAAGAACAAGGACACGGGCGCGCTGCAGATGCTGCTCCACCAGACGCGCCCCGCGTTCGGCGGCAACATCATGGCCACCATCATGACGCCGAACCACCGCCCGCAGATGGCGACGGTGCGCCCGAAAGTCTTCAGGAAGGCCCCGCCCGATCCGAAGCGGAAGGGCCTGGTGCTCGCGGAGGCGCTGAAGCTGATCGCGCCGCAGACGAAGCTCGTGAAGGTCGTGAAGGACGCCGACGCCCTGGACATCACGGCGTACGACGTCCTCGTGGCGGGCGGGCGCGGCCTCAAGAAGGAGGAGAACTTCAAGCTTCTCTTCCGCCTTGCCGAACTGCTCGGCGGAGAGGTCGCCTGTTCGCGCGCCTGCGTCGACGCGGGCTGGTGCGCGGTGTCCCGCCAGGTCGGCCAGACCGGCAAGACCGTCGCCCCGAAGCTCTACCTCTGCTTCGGCATCTCCGGCGCCATCCAGCATCTGGAGGGCATCCGCGGCGCGGACGTCGTCGTCGCCGTCAATGCGGACCCCCATGCGCCGATCTTCGGCGTCGCCGACCTCGGCATCGTGGGCGACCTCTTCGAAATCGTGCCCGCACTGATCAAGGAGCTTGAGAAATGATCGAAACCGATGTATTGATCGTGGGGGCGGGTCCTGCGGGCCTCGCGACGGCCCTTGCCCTGCTGCGTGGGGCGAAGGAGGGGAAGAAGCCGCGCGTCGTCGTGCTCGACAAGGGGCGTTCGCCGGGCTCGCACGTCCTTTCCGGCGCCATCGTCGATCCGAGCGGACTGCGCGACCTCCTCACGGAGGAGGAGCTGGCGACGATGCCCTGCGAGGCGAAGGTCTGCAAGGAGAGCTTCCGCTGTAACTTCACGTCGAAGCTGTCGCTCAAGATTCCGTGGGTGCCGGCGCTGATGAGTTCGAAGGGCTATCCCGTCGTCTCGCTCACGAAGGTCGCGGCCTGGCTCTGCGAACGTGCCCGGAAGGCGGGCGCCGAGGTCTACACCGGCTACGCCGTGACGGCGCTTGTCGAGAAGGACGGGCGCATCGTGGGCGCGCGCACGGGCGAGAAGGGGCTCGACAAGGACGGCCGGAAGAAGTCGAATTATCTGCCCTCCGAGGAGATCCGCGCGAAGACGGTCGTGCTCGCCGAGGGCGGGTGCGGCATCCTCACGGAACGGCTGATCGCCGAGAAGAAGCTGCAGGGCGTGCGCCCGCAGACCTACGCGCTTGGCATCAAGGAGCTTGTGGAGGTGCCGGCCGGCACGCAGACCGCCGGCGAGGTGATGCACACGTTCGGCTGGCCGGCGGACTTCAACACCTACGGCGGGGGCTTCGTCTACCACGTCTCCGAAACGCAGGTGATGGTGGGCTACGCCTACGCGCTCGACTACGCGCGCGCCGAGATCGACCCCTTCCGCCTCTTCCGGCGCTTCAAGGCGTCCTCCGCCGTGGCGCCGCACCTCAAGGGCGGCAAGACCGTCGCCTACGGGGCGAAGGTGATTCCCGAGGGCGGCTTCTATGCGGTGCCGAAGCCGTTCTGCCCGGGGTGCCTGATCGTCGGCGACGGCGCGGGGCTCCTCGACTCGCTGCGCATCAAGGGCGTCCACATCGCGGTGCAGAGCGGCATTGCGGCGGCGGAGGCGATCCTGCAAGGGGGGAAGGACGTCGGCGAGGCGTATTTCGACTTGCTGAAGAAGACGGGCGGCTGGAAGGAGATGGAGCGCGTGCGCAACGTGCGCGCGGCGTTCTCCTTCGGGATGCCCTACGGCGTGATGGCGGCGGGCCTTGCGTGGCTGACGCGCGGGAAGTTCCCGCGCGGACGGGTGCCGGGATGCGACGAGGGGGATGCCGCCGCGCTGCGTCCGCTGGACCGCGCGAAGCTCGCGCGGGAGGCGGCGGACGGCATCGAGGCGTCGCCCGTGCAGCCGGACCGCCTGACGGACGTCTTCATGTCCGGCACGATCCACGAGGAGGACCAGCCTTGCCACCTCAAGGTCCGCGACGCCGCCGTCTGCGCGCGCTGCGAGGCGGAATACGGCTCGCCCTGCACGCGCTTCTGCCCCGCCGAGGTCTACCGCCGCGAGGAGGGACGCCTCCAGATCGACTTCTCGAACTGCATGCACTGCAAGACGTGCCGCATCAAGTGCCCCTACGGCAACCTCGACTGGACCTTCCCGCAGGGCGGGGACGGCCCGCGCTACACGCGGATGTGAGATGAGGCAAGCCGATGGGTGATACGCGACCTCTACCGTATTCCGCCGTACAAGAACGGATTGTTGTCGTAAGGCAGCAGGCCGTCATCCTTGATTTGGATGTGGCGGCCCTGTACGGTGTCGAGACGAAACGTGTCAACGAAGCCGTCCGTAACAACCCAGACAAGTTTCCGTCCGGTTATATGTTTGTGTTGACGGCGGAGGAACTTGAAGATTTGCGGTCGAAAATTTCGTCCGCAAAGCCGTCGCCGAAGAGCCGTGCCCTGCCCAAGGCATTCACGGAGAAAGGGCTTTACATGCTCGCGACCGTCCTTAAAAGTCGACGGGCGGTTGATGCGGCATTTGCAATCATCGAAACTTTTGCGAAGGTCCGTGGACTGAAACGTGAACTTGTCGATCTGCACAATGAAAGAGACCGCAGAAAGCGGTCGAAGATGATGAACCACTTTGGCGAGACGTTGACTGACATCGTCATGCCGGATCTTGACACGGTGGAGACGGAATCCACATTGGAGCTCAACTTCTTCATCGGCAAGATCAAACACACGGTTCGACGGGTTAAGAAACAATAGACGCCTCGCATCTTCCTTTGCTATAATGACCGAAATTTCAAGACAACAAGGACAACCGATGGAACTCAACCGCCGGAACTTCATGAAGGGCGCCGCCGTGGCGTCCGCGTTTCTGCCGCGCTTCAACATCCTCCACGCGGACGACATCACGATCGGCCCCAAGGACGACACGATCAACGTGGCGATGATCGGCTTCGGCGCCGAGGGCAAGGTGCTTGCCGCCTCGCTCGTGCGCATCCCCGGCGTGCGGGTGCGCTGCGTCTGCGACATCTGGAAGTTCGAGCAGCAGCGCGCGCGGGCCTTCTTCAAGGGCTACGGACACGATATCAAGATGTACGAGGACTACCGCGACATGCTCGCGAAGGAGGACAAGAACATCGACGCGGTCGTGGTGGCGACGCCCGACTGGATGCACTGCGAGCACACGAGCGCCTGCCTGCGCGCCGGCAAGCACGTCTACTGCGAGAAGGAGATGTCCAACCGCCTTGAACTCGCCGCCGAGATGTGCCGCGTGCAGCAGGAGACGGGCAAGCTCCTCCAGATCGGCCACCAGCGCCGCTCGAACCCGCGCTACCGCCACTGCTTCGAGAAGGTCGTCCCGAACATGCTCGGCCGCATCACGACCGCGTATGCACAGTGGAACCGCTCGCTCGCGCCGTTCTTCACCTACAAGAAGCCGCCCAAGCAGTCCGTCCTCGACAAGTACGGCTACACGAACCCGGAGCAGTTCCACAACTGGCGCTGGTTCTACAAGTACGGCGGCGGCTCGATGGTGGACCTCGGCTCGCACCAGATCGACCTCTTCATCTGGGCGTGGGGCGTGCCGCCGAGTTCGGTGACGGCGATCGGCGGCAAGGACGCCTTCTCGCCGCGCCGCCAGGCCTACGACCGCGTGATGTGCCTCTACGAGTTCCAGATGCCGGACGGCACGAAGAACGAGGCCTACTACCAGGTGATCTCCTCCAACGCGCGCGGCGGCTTCTACGAGCAGTTCATGGGCACGCACGCCTCCCTCACGATCGCCGAGATCTCCGCGCGCGGCAACACCGTGCAGCGCGAGCTGCGCGGCGGCGGCTGGACGGATTCGGAGTGGCAGGCCTTCATCGACAAGGGCTGGATCCTCCCCGGCGCCGACGACAAGATCAAGAAGGAGGTCTCGAAGAACGTCGAGGTCGACACGCGCATCTCCGCGCTCGCGAACGGCAACCCGCTTTCCGTGGAGCTGAACAAGCCCGCGCACATGCCGCACCTCGAAAACTTCTTCGCGGCATGCCGCCACGGCGAGAAGCTGAACTGCCCCGCCGAGCTCGCCTACGAGAGCGCCGTCGCGGTCCTGGCGGCGAACGTCTCCGCCGACGCGCACAAGACGCATTACTTCAAGCCTGAAGACTTCAAGGTGCCGCCGCGTCCCGCCGCCCCCGCCGCGTCTGCCGCGCCCGCGAAGAAGGCTTGATCGCCTGTCCGTTCCGTCTCTTGTTTGCAGACCTCAAGGACGCCACGCGCCGTCTCGGCGCGTGGCGTTCAGGTCATGTAGTTCTCCAATGGGACGCATTGCCTCCTCTGCACGGTCCGGCCATGTTCTCGCCACGTAGGCATGGATTGGGCGTCACCGTTCTCGCCATGTAGGTATGGATTGGCGTCACCCCCGTCGACGGCGGCACTTCAGGCGGCGGCACTCAAGATTGTTCCGCCCCATCATCTCATTTCCGCCCCATCTTCTCATTTGATGCGTAGATTGGTTTTGCATCGTGACTGAAAATGGTTCTGGAAAGCGTGTTTTCGTTGGATAGGGGAGCCCTTCACGGGGTGAGATTATTACGCGGTGAAATCTCATTCCCCGCGTTCACCCGGTCTCCGTGCTGTGGGGGATGTGGGATTTCACGTCGGAACGCATCGCCGTGAGTCCGCGAACCGGGTCCTGTGGACGTTTCCACCCGCGCACATATATGGGGGCGGGAGCGCGAGACCTGTTTCGCCGTTGACGCAAAAAGTAAGTCATGGTAAACTTGTCGGAAAATGAAAAAGGCACATCAACAGATTGTTTCGTTCTCCGGCGTGCTGGAGGTGGTCCATGCGCTTCCCGGACGCATGCGGCTGCGGATGCCGTCCCTCCGCGCGCGGGCGCGGGCGTTGGCGGAGTTCGCCACGAGCCTGAAGCGGCTGGAGGGGATCCAGGACGTGACGGTGAACCCGGTCCTCGGCACCGCGCTTGTCCGTTACGACGCGGCAAAGCTCACGCCGTCGCTGGTTGTGGCCGCCGCGACGCACGGCTTCGACTTCGAGACGGCAGTGCGCAACCACCAGTCGCTCGTGGGCGGTGAACTGCGGGCCCTTCACTATGCGTTCAACCAGGCGATCATGCAGCGGACGGGCGGCGTGCTCGACCTGCCGGCGCTGATGACGGTGCTGCTGATTGTCACCTTCGTGCGCGGCATCACGGGGCGGGGCGGACCGAAGGTCTCGCCGCTTGCGGTGCTGTGGTGGCTGCACCGGTCCCTCTCGCGCCTCTAGGAGGGAAAGGTCATGGTGAATCCGCTCATCCAGGCGTACCTGAAGTGCGTGGGGGGAATCCATGTCGTCCACTCGCTGCCCGGGCGCATCCGCGTGGCGATCAACGGCGTGCGCCAGTATCCCGAGCTTGCGGCGAAGTTCGCGGGCATCTTCCGCGACTGCGTCCTGAAACGTCCGGGCGTGACGGATGCGGAACTGAACCTCGTGACGGGGAATCTGCTCGTACGCTACGATCCAAACAAGACGTGCGAGGCCGAGATCACCGTGTGGCTCGATTCGTCGTGGAAGGCGTTTATCCTCTTCCTCAACGGCCTGGGGGATGTCGACGCGATGGACGAGGCGGGTGTCGCCGCCGCCGTGGCGCGCTTCGTCGCGACGCTGTAGCGGCGGCTGCCTACAGGCGAAGTCAGACAGGGCCGTTTCCCGGCGTCTAGGATCATGCGGGACGCATTCGTCGCGGCGGGTACACAATTAACCTCCTCCTTTCGCCGCGTGGATTTGGTATACTTTGCGGCCATGAAGAACAGCTTCAAGAACTGGATGGGTGCCGTTGCGCTCTGCGTGGCGGCCACGGCGGCGGGTGCGGACCTGGAGGTCGCGTTCGAGCGGACGGACGGGACGCGCGAGGTGCGGCGCGTCGCGCTGGAGGCGGCGGACGGGCGCGAAACGCTGCGGATCGCGCGCGCGTCGCTGCCGCAGAACCTGCGGCGCGTGAAGATCGTGCGCGCGCGGGTGCCGGCGGGGTCGCCCGGCTACTGGGTCAATTCGGACGGCGAACTGGGCACCTTCAAGGCGCGGGAGCGGGACGGCGCGCGGCGGAGCGGGCGCCCGCACATGCCGTTCTTCGGCGCGGTGCTGCCCGAGGGGGCGTTCGTCGCGATTGTGACGGGCATGCCCTACAACTACTCCTTCACGGCGGAGCTGAAGAAGGGCGTCTACGAGCTCTCGATGGCGTACGACTTCCACATGGAGGACGTGTACGAGGACCTGGTGGTGTCCTTCGTCCCGCTCGCGGGTGCGGAGGCGGACTACGCGGGCATGGCGCGCGCCTACCGCGCCTACCAGCTGAAGCGCGGGGCGGTGAAGCCGCTCCGGGAGCGCGCGAAGGCGCAGCCGATCCTCGACTACGCGGCGCGGTGGCCGGAGGTGCGCGTGCGCCATGCGTGGAAGCCGGTGCCGAGCCCCGTCCCCGACCAGACCGTGAAGGACGAGCCGCCGGTGAAGCCCGTCATCACGTTCGAGCGCTTCAAGGAAATCGCCGATGCGTTCAAGCGCCAGGGCATCGGCGGCGCGGAGTTCTGCCTCGTCGGCTGGAACGTGGGCGGGCACGACGGCCGCTGGCCGCAGGTCTTCCCCGTGGAGCCGAGCCTCGGCGGCGAGGCGAAGCTGAGGGAGGCGATCGCGCACGCGCAGGGGCTCGGCTACGAGGTCGTCGCGCACGGCAACCACCGCGACGCCTACCTGATCGCCGACAGCTGGGACGCGGAGTACATCCGCGAAAAGAACGCGGACGGCACGCTGCGCCGGGGCAGGACGACGTGGGGCGGCGGGCGCATGTACACGATCTGCCCGCAGCGCGCCTACGAGCGCTTCGCCCTCCAGCAAATGCCGATGGTGCGCGCGCTCGGCTTCCGGGGCCTCCACTACCTCGACGTCTACAGCTGCGTGGGTGCGGAGCGGTGCGGCGACCCGCGCCATCCGCTCAACGAGCGGCAGAGCGCGGCGTGGGTGGGGCACATCCTGCAGCTTGGGCGCGACACGTTCGGCGGCATCGCGAGCGAGGGCTCCTACGACCAGAACGCGGGGCAGCTCGACTACGTCCTCTACGTGTCGTTCGCACGGCCGTTCGACGCGGCGACGTACAAGGGGCTCGTGGACCGGCTCGTGCCGATGTTCCAGCTCGTCTACAACGGCATCATCCTCTCGAACCCGTACACGACGACGGTCAACGCGCCGCTCAAGGGGCGGGCGAGCGAACTGAAGACCATCGAGTTCGGCGGGCGCCCGAGCTTCTACTTCTACGCGAACTTCCTCACGCCGGGGAAGGGGAAGAACTGGATGGGCGACGAGGACCTCACGTGCGCGACGGACGACGAACTCGCGCGGTCGGTCGCGGCGATCAAGCGCGGCGTCGACGCCTACCAGAAGGTGTGGCGCCTCCAGTACGAGTACATGGAGGGGCACGACGAACTCGCGCCGGGCGTCTACCGCACGCGCTATGCGGACGGCACGCGGGTGTACGTGAACTACAACGATGCGCCGGTCCCGGTCGGGGAGGTCACGGTTCCCGCCCGCGACTGGGTGGTGCGCTGAAGAACGCAACCTCTAAACAGGATTCCGATCACTTATGAAACTTGAAATGAAGCTTGACCGTCCGCTCGTCGTCTTCGACATCGAGTCGACGGGTGTGAACGCGCGGCAGGACCGCATCATCGAACTCGCGGCGATCCGCGTGGAGCCGGACGGCACGGAGACGGAGAAGTGCTGGCTCCTCAATCCCGGCGTGCCGATCCCGCCGGAGACGACGGCGATCCACGGCATCACGGACGACATCGTGAAGAACTGCCCGACCTTCGCGGACGCGGCGGCGGAGATCGAGGCGTTCTTCCGGGACTGCGACCTTTCGGGATTCAACGCGGACCGCTTCGACATCCCGTGCCTGGAGGAGGAGTTCGCCCGCACGGGCCGGAACTTCGCCTCCGGCGACCGTCGGCATGTGGACGTGCAGCGCATCTACCACAAGAAGGAACCGCGCGATCTGACGGCGGCGGTGAAGTTCTACTGCGGGCGCGACCATGCGGGCGCACACGGGGCGGAGGCCGACACGCGCGCGACGCTCGACGTCCTCAAGGCACAGCTCGCGAAGTACCCCGACCTGCCGAAGACGACGGCGGAGATGGACGAATACCTCGTGCCGCGCGACCCGCTCAACGCGGACCGCCGGGGGCTGCTCCGCTGGATCAACGGCGAACTGTGCGTCAACTTCGGACAGAAGAAGGGCGCGCGCCTCCGCGACCTCTTCGCCCACGAGCGGAACTGGCTGAAGTGGTTCGTGAAGGGGAACTTCGAGACGGACGCGCGGATGATCGTGAACGATCTCCTTGAGAAGGGCGTCTTGCCCGTTCCGCCGAAATTGTGATATACTAACCTTTCCTGCGCCCAACGACGGGGCAGGCACGGCAGAAAACCGTGTCCATCAACAAACCAAATCAAAAGTTCAGTTACATGGCTATTCGTAAACCCACGATGCCCGCTGAGAAGTCGGCCGCGTTTGCCGAGTTCCTCAAGCAGCAGGCGTCCGTGCAGGACTCGCAGTTCAAGCCCGGTTCCATCATCGAGGGAACCGTTTCCGCAGTCAAGGGCGACGACGTGTTCGTCGACATCGGGTACAAGAGCGAGGGCGTGGTCTCCCTCGACGAGTTCGCGGACAAGGAGGCGGTCAAGCCCGGCCTCAAGTTCCAGGTGATGCTGCGCGACCTCGAAAACGACAAGACCGGCATGGTCGTCCTTTCCAAGAAGGCGGCCGACGACCAGATCCGCTGGGAGAAGGTCCTTGCGCAGTACACGGAAGGCTGCGTCGTCAACGGCACGATCCGCAGCCAGGTGCGTGGCGGTCTGCTCGTGGACATCGACGGCGTGGAGGCGTTTCTGCCCGGCAGCCAGGTGGATGTCATGTCGGTGCGCGACCTCGCGCCCTACATCGGCCAGACGTTCGACTTCAAGGTTATCAAGATCTCCAACGAGCGCAAGAACATCATCATTTCCCGCCGCGAGCTCATCGAGGGTACGATGGCCGAGAAGAAGGCCGCGCTGCTCGCGTCCCTCCAGAAGGGCGAGATCCGCAAGGGCCGCGTGAAGAACATCACGGACTTCGGCGCGTTCATCGACCTCGACGGCATCGACGGACTCCTCCACATCACGGACATGAGCTGGGGCCGCATCAAGCACCCGAGCGAAATGCTCAAGGTCGGCCAGGAGCTCGATGTCATGGTCCTCGACGTGGACCAGGAGAAGGAGCGCATTTCGCTCGGCCTCAAGCAGACGACGGAGAACCCGTGGTCGACGATCTCCGAGCAGTTCCCCGTGGGCAGCCGCGTGCAGGGCAAGGTCGTGAACCTCGCCGCATACGGTGCGTTCGTCGAGATCGCCCCCGGCATCGAAGGGCTCGTCCACATCAGCGAGTTCAGCTGGACGAAGCGGGTCGCCCGCGCGAGCGACATGCTCAACGTCGGCGACGAGATCATGGTGCAGGTTCTCTCGGTCGATTCCGAGAACCAGAAGATCGCCCTCGGCATCCGCCAGACCCAGGAGAACCCGTGGGACAGCGTGATGGACCGCTACCCGGTGGGCAGCCGCGTCAAGGGCAAGGTCCGCAACTGGACGCAGTACGGTGCGTTCGTCGAGCTCGAAGACGGCATCGACGGCATGATCCACGTGACGGACCTCTCCTGGACGCGTCGTCCGGCGCATCCGTCGGAGTGCCTCCAGAAGGGCCAGGAAGTCGAGGCGATCGTGCTCGACGTCAACCCGAAGGAGCAGCGCATCTCGCTCGGCCTCAAGCAGGCCCAGACCGATCCGTGGGCGGACATCGCCTCCAAGTACGCGGTCGGCGCGATCATCAAGGGCAAGGTGTCGAAGGTTGCCTCCTTTGGCGCGTTCGTGGAGCTTGAAGAGGGCGTGGACGGCCTCGTCCACATCTCCCAGATCAGCGACCAGCGCATCGAGAAGGTCAAGGACGCGCTTCAGATCGGCCAGGAGGTCGAGGCCCGCGTGGTCAAGGTCGACCGTGGCGAGCGCCGCATCGGCCTGTCGATCAAGGCGGTCAACATGACCGACGAGCAGGTCAAGGAGCTCGAAGCCGAGGCGGCGGGCACGACGTCCGTCGATTCCGCCAGCTCCGCCCCTGCGGGCAGCCCGGCGCTCGGGTCCCTCGGCGCGGCGTTCGAGGATGCCTTCGGCAATGTCGAGTGGCAGCCTGGCGAGGCCGAGACCAAGTAACGACGTAAAGAAAGGATATTCATCATGTCCAGAGTCTGTGAAATCTGCGGCAAGAAGCCGGCGGCCGGTCGTTCGATCATCCGCAAGGGTTCTCCGAAGTACAAGGGCGGCATCGGTCTGCATACGACCGGCATCTCGAAGCGCCGCTTCCTGCCGAACCTCCAGACGGTGCGCGTGACCGACGGCAAGGGCAACACCAGCCGCAAGACGATCTGCACGCGCTGCCTGAAGGCGGGCAAGGTGACGAAGGCCTAAGGGCGTTCGTTCTCCGCAACGGGTGAGGCTGGGACATGCGTCCCGGCCTCATCTGTCATTTCCAGGGCACCTCCAGAAAGTTGACTGCCAACTTGTCGGGCAGTGCCTTTTTTGTGCTATAGTACCCTGCGGAAACATCAGATGAGGACGCAGGAGACACGGCGGAAGGCGATTTTCGAGACGCTGCGGGCGGAGATCCGCAGCGGGAGGCATGCGTCGTCCGAGCGTTTCCCGAGCGAGACGGCGCTCGCGCGCCGTTTTGCGTGCAGTCGGCAGACGGTTGTCCATGCGCTGCTCTCGTTGGAGGATCTTGGGCTTGTCTGCCGACGGCGCGGTGCCGGGACGTTCCTCACGAAGAAGGCGCGTCGGTTTGGCGCGTCGATCGGTCTCATCCTTCCGGGAATCGGCTGCGGCGAGATCTTTCCGCCGATCTCACAGGAGATTTCGCGCCTGGCACAGAAGGAGGGCATGACGCTGCTCTTCGGCGGCGATCCTTCGCGTTCCGCCGCCGTGCGGGCGGAACGGACGCGGGAGTTGGCGCGGCAGTTCGTCGAGAAGGGCGTCGCGGGCGTCATCTTCCAGCCGATGGAGTTCTTCGAGCAGTCGGCGCGCTACAACCAGGAGGTCGTCGCCATCTTCACGGCGGCCCGGATCCCCGTTGTGCTCATCGACTGCGACATCGTCCCCTCCCCGCAGCGCAGCGCGTGCGACGTGGTGGGCGTCAACAACTTCGACATCGGGCGTACGCTCGCCCGGCACATGCTCGAACGGGGCGCACGCCATGTCAGGGTGCTGCGCCGCCCCCTGTGCGCAACGACCGTCATGAACAGGATCCTCGGGGTCCAGACGGTGTTGGGCGCGCCACGCATCGAGGACTTCACTGTCACGGCCGAGCCTTCGGACGAGACCGCGATCCGGCGGGCGTTGAGGGGACGGAAGGGTGCCGACGCCTTCATCTGCGGTAACGACGCTGTGGCCTCGCACCTTCTCGTCACGCTGCGCAGGATCGGGAAGCGCGTGCCGGAGGACGTCCTCGTGGCGGGTGTGGACGACGTGGAGCACGCCACCCTCGTGACGCCGCCCCTTACGACAATCCACCAGCCTTGCGAGGCGATTGCCGCCACGGCGTTTCACTTCCTCCTGTCGCGCATCGACGATCCCTCCCTTCCTGCGCGCGAATGCCTCCTGCCCGCTCCGCTCGTGGTCCGCTCCTCAACCGCTTCTAGACCTCCAAAATTAGGTCTGACCTAATTCTGGAGGTCAAAATGTAAGTCAAGTGGCCCAAAATATGTGGTATACTGATTTCCAAAATCAGGTCAGACCTAATTTTGGAGGTTGATATGGGCTTTTCAAACTTTCGGAAGAGGGAACCCTTTACTGTCCATCACATCATGAACCGCATTGCGCATCGCGTTTTCTTTCTCCGCGATGAGGAACGGAATGATTTCATTGAGATGATGCGTCGTGTGGCGGAATTCACGGGTATTCAACTTCTCGGGTGGTGTGTCATGAACAATCACTTCCACATTCTCGCCTACCTACCGGAACGCAAGGAGGTTGACGAGGCGGAGGTCGTTCGGCGTGTTGGTGTTTTGAAAGGGGTGAAAGGCTCCGAAGCCCTTCTTGCAAAGTTGACTGAATTGCGTCGGCAGGAGGTGGGGGGAGAAGAGCAGGCCAGTAAACTTCTTGAGTGTCATCGCCGTCGGATGTATGACATGGGGTCGTTCATGAAGATTCTCAAGCAGTGGTTCACGGAAGAGTACAATCGACGCTCCGCACACGTCGGTACGTTGTGGGAATCAACTTACATCGACCGTTCCGTTACGTTGAAGTCTGTGGATATGTCAAACGTTCTCGCCTACATCTGTCTCAATCCGATTCGTGGAGGCCTCTGTGCAGACTATGATGAATATGCGTGGTCGAGTCTTTGTGCGGCGACAAGGGGTGACCCATTGGCAATCAACGGGTTGAAGTTCGTCTACGGGGAAGAGAAGAGCGTCGCGGAGATGGTCGAGGCGCTTCATTGCCAGATGGATGCCGTGCTTGAAGTCGAGAAACGCCGGTGGGCGCAGGAGGTTGCACGAAGAAGGGCGGCCGGGTATCCCGTACCTGAAAATCCCCTTACGGACGAAGCCTACGTTGCGCAGGCGGCGGCCCATCTGGAAGAGGTTGTTCGTGCTGGGACGGCATTTCATGAGCAGTCCCTTGTCTATAGGAAGAGCGAGGAAAAGCGCCAGGCTGCCGAACGGCTTATCGTCGAGGCGATGCGTCGGCAGCCGAAAGCCTCCCCATGGGTCTTGGCGAAGTGTGTTGGCCTTTCGCCTTCAACGGCCTATGCCTACGTGAACGATCTTGTCGCAAAGAAGATTGTTAGCCGTGACGTACAAACGGCGGTGTGGATCATCAACGAGCGCGACCTCCAAAATTAGGTCTGACCTGATTTTGGAGGTCTTCAGAAAGTTGACTGCCAACTTGGAACATGGCTGGCTGGATGTGGTAGAATTGCGTCGTTTCCGCCACGTCGGGGATTTCCCGTTGAGGGTAAGTCATCATCCTTCGTGGGCCATTTGAACGGTTCAACCTCATGAACGAAAGGGTAAAGCCATGACTGAAAAGGCATCTTTTGAAGCTTCCCACAGAGAAGTGATAAAAATGGATTTTTTTTGGGGGGGGGTTCCGCACGCTTGGCTGGGGGGTTCTGCTGTTCGGGTTCGTGGCGCTGGGCGGACGGACAGTGAACGCCGCCACCTGGACCGTTGACGAGGACAACGTCACGAACGCGGCACCGCTTGTGTTGCGTGAGACGCTGACGATTACCGGGACGGGGGACGGCTTTGTGCAGACAGGCGCGGTGAGCGGTACGGGCGATCTGCACTTCAGCCTCCCGGGCAAGACGGCGTTCCTCCTCGCGCCGAACACGAGCGCGGGCGACCTCTACGTCGATCTGGGAACCCTCACCGTGACGAACGCCGCCGCGCTCGGCACGGGGACGGTCTACGTGAACGAGGAGGAGACGGCCGGGATCAAGGCCCTCTGCCTCGACAACCGCTCCGCCGGCGCCGCCATGACGGTCGCGAACACCCTTGTGCTGGGCGACGAAGCATCCACGGGGGGCGCGCATCGCATGCTGTTCCGCGCCGGAACGTTCGACGTGGCGGGCACGCTGACGGCCGCAGGGTCGAAGGTGACGGCGAACGAGTCGGCGCACGTGCATCTGCGCGGCGGCATCGACGGCAGTCGGCTCACGCTTTCGCCCTGGTCGCAGAGCGCCTTCTTCGTGGAGGACCGGCCGTTCGCCTTGACGGAGGCGCTCGTCGTGGACAGCCAGGGCGACGTCCACCTCAACGTCGCCGGCGCGACCGTCCCCGCCGTCTTCGGCACCGAGAAGGCCCGCCTTGTGCTGGGCGGCGAGAACTTCTACCCGGCGGGGGCGGTCTTCGCCGCGCAGCCGCCCCGCCCGGAGGCGCACCTCGTCATCGACGTGGCCGGGCACAACCAGTCGCTGGGGGCCTTTGTCGGCGAAGGCGGCGAGCGGTCGCGCCTCTGCACGCTGATGAACGCGGCACCCGGTACATGCCCGACGGTCATCGTGGCGCAGACGTGCGACAACACGACGACCAACCTCCGCTTCAAGGGCACGTTCAACCTCGTCAAGACGGGCGAAGGGCGGCTGACGGCGGCATCGGGGCTGCGGGGGCGTCTGACGGTCGCCGCCGGCACCTACGCCCTCGGACGGCGCGCGAACAATGGCCACTTCGGCTCCTTCGCCCATGACGTGGTGGTCGAGCAAAATGCCGTCCTCGATCTTTGCGGGCAGAAGGCGGTCTGCCGGGCGCTGGACGTTCGGGGTGGGGCGGTCATCAATGGGACGGTCCTGGCGGATCGCATCGTCCTCTCTGACAACGCCAATGTGACGGCGACGCTCGTCGGATGCGTGGAGAAGGCCGGGACGGGGACGGCCGTCGTCCGCGCCGGCGCGCTGGGCGAGGGCGGGACCTCTGTGCGGTATGCGCCGCCGGACGGCACGGTCCTCCATTTCCCCTTCGACGGGTCGCTGGAGGAGGCTCTGAACGGGCCGCAGGGGCAGATGACGCCCCTCGCCATCGCGCACGGTGCGCCGGCCTGGTCGCCCGACGGCCGCAGGGGCGGGTGCATCTACTTTGACGGGGCTTCGTCGCTGGAGATTGACCCATTCCCGTCCGATGTCCCCGTGGGCGGCGCGCCGATGACGGCCGCCGCGTGGATCAAGCCTGCGGACGGCTGCGCCGGCTCAGGCGGCTGGCTGAGCTACGGCGACCGGGCACCTGGGCGGGGCTGCTCGCTTCGGCTGAACGGCTTCAACGGCATCCACTGGTACGCGAACAACAACGACGTGACCGCGCGCAACATGGGCACGTCGCTTGCGGATGGCGCCTGGCACTACGTGGCCGCAACGTTCGACGGCTCGACGCGGAAGATCTACTGCGACGGCGCCGAGGTCGCGTCGTCGGCGCAGACGCTGGACGTGTTGCCCACGCTGTTCATGCTGGGGAAGACGATGCACGACGCATTCTTCACGGGGTGGGTGGACGACGTGCTGATCGTGGATCGGGCGCTGGCGGCCGACGAGGTCCGCGCGCTCTACGAGGCGGGCGGTGTGCCGATCGAAGCCGCGCCCGAACGGGAGGTCGCGGTTTCGGCGGGGACGCTGGCGCTCACGCCCGATTGCGCGGTGCGCTATCCGTTCGCGTCGGCGGAGACGCTGCTCGCGGACGCCTCCGGGAACGGGCACGACCTCGTTGCGGGCGACGGTGGCGGGTTCTCCTTCAGCGCCGATTCGCCGTTCGGGGCGGACGCGCAGAGGGGATCGCTCGCCCTGGACGGCCAGACCTGGCTGACGGCGGCGGCGTTCCCAAGCCTCCCGACCGGGAACCAGGCCCGCACGGTCGCCTGCTTCCTCAAGGTCGCCGACGGATGCGGGGCGGAGGGGGCCGTCCTCTCCTGGGGCAACGAAGATTGGGACGCCGGCCGGTACATGAACTTCGCCCTGCGCAGCGGCACTCGCGAGATGGGGCTCTTCCCGTGGGGCGCGGAGAACCGCGTCGCCTTCACGCCGGCGAATCTCCTCCGCACGGCGTGGACGTCGTTCGCCGCCGTCTGGGACGGCGGGCGGATCGCCTATTACACGAACGGCGTGCAGGCGGTGGCGCCGCAGATCTACCGAAGCGGGGAGCGGACGACGCCGTTCCTCTCGACCGATTCCGGCGGCTTCAAGATCGGCCGCTCGTGGTACAGCGCGGACCTCTCCTCCTTCAAGGGCAACCTCGCCGAGCTGACGGTGTGGTCGTGCTGCCTCGACGGGGAGGAGATCCGCGCCTGGCATCGCGCGGGCGGCCTCGCATCCGACGGCGCGTTGGACGGGCGGCTCGCGGTGGCGGCGGGCGCCGTCTGCCGCGTGGTTGGCGGCGCGTCCCTGACGCTCGCGGGTCTGGGCGGCGCGGGGACCGTCGAGGGGAACGTCACGCTCAAGGAGGGGGCCGTCGTGCGCGCGCGGGACGAGGGTCCCGTGACGGTGGCCGGCACGCTGACCTTCGCGGGGGACGGCACGGTCGTCCTGCCGGCTGTGGAGACGCCCGCCTTCGCGCGCTATCCGCTCTTTGCCGCCACGCAGTTCGCCGGCGAGGGGAACCTTGCGGCGTGGCGGTGCGCGAACGTGCCGAAGGGGTACAAGGCCGCCGTCGAGGTCCGGGGTGGCGTCGTCGAGGCCGTCGTGCGCGGGCGCGGCATGGCCGTCTTCATCCGATAGGGAAAAGTGTCCGCCGGAAAGGCGGGAAAGGAAGAGAACACGATGAGAGAGACACTGATGGCATGCGTCCTGGCGGCGGCCTGCGGCGCGAACGCGGCGGCGCGGCCGCTTGCGGCGACGCGCGAGGCCGTGCTGGCGAAGGGGTTCACCATTGACCTGAAGATCGACTGCGGTTCGGTGAAGGGCGACGAGGCGCTGTACGAGGCGGGGCCGGTGCGGCTCGCCCTGCGCCTCGCGGGGGCGGACCCGGCGCTGGCCCGGTACGACCGCGCCGCCGGGAACTACTTGACCTTCCCGCTCGCGGACGGCGCCTGCCCCGTCATCGAGGCGACGATCTGCTCGCAGGCGGGGCGCGTGGGCATCCCGCTGGGCGTCCTGGAGAAGGCGGAGGGCGTCCACGACGTCACGCTCGACTTCTCGCCCGTCAAGTGGGCGATCGCCGTGGACGGGCGGCACGTGGACGACGAGTTCCCGATTCCCGCCTGCCCCGTCATCTGGCCGGACGGCGCGCAGGAGCGCATCCTCTCGCCGCGCGTCCGCGCGTCCGCCTTCGCCTCGCCTGCGCGCCCGGGCGCAATCCCCGAACTGCGTGCGCCGCGCCCGGTTGCGCGGCCGATCCAGTATTGGACGCCCGACGGCCACAACCAGTGGGTCGGCGATGTGGCACCCGCCTTCCTGGACGGGAAACTCCACGTCTTCTACCTCATCGACCGCCGCCACCACGGCTCCGGCGCCGGGACGGGGCGCCACCAGTTCGCCCATCTCGTCACGGAGGATCTTGTCCGCTGGACGGAGCTGCCGCTTGCCGTGCCCATCCGCGAGGCGTGGCAGACCGTCGGCACGGGCACGCCCTTCCTGAAGGACGGCCGGCTCGCGCTCGCCTTCGGCTGGCACACGTCGCGCTTCCCGCAGATCGCCGAAGGCAAGCCGATCGGCGGCACCTATGCGCTCAGCGCGGACGGCGTCCACTTCGCCAATTCGGGCGTGATGATCTCCGACGCGCAGAACCCCAGCATCTACAACCGCCCGGAGGGCGGGTACGAGCTCGTGACGAGCTACGGCGGGTCGATCGGCATCTTCCGCTCGCAGGATCTGCTGACGTGGACGCTCTTCGACGCGAAGCTGCCGTTCCGGGGGGACTGCCCCTCGCTCTTCGACTGGCACGGGCATCGCTATCTCCTGCAGGGCTTCACGAACATGGCCTACAGCCCGGACGGCGCGCCGGGGTCGTTCGTGAACTGGACGAACGAGCCGGACAAGCTCTACGAGGGGCTGAGCGTGCCGATGGTGACGTCGTGGAAGGACGGACGGCGGCTCTACGTCGGGTGGCTCAACCACCTCTTCGGCTGGGGTGGCTGGCTCGTCTTCCGCGAAGTCGTCGCGTACCCCGACGGCCGCCTCGGGCTCAAGTGGGTGCCGGAGATTGCGCCGCCCGTTCCGCCGCGCACGTACCGCGTCGCGCGCGGCGCACGCTTCGTCCACCGGTTCCGTCCGCAGGGGAAGGGCCCTGCGCTCGTCCTCGACGTCGATCCGGCGGCGCGTACCGCGTCGTTCGCCGACGACGTGCCCGGCGTGGCGTTCGGTGCGGCGAACGCCGCGCAGAACGTGCGCATCGGCGGCGTGCGCGGGCTCGATGCGGACTACGAGGTGAAGGTCGTCGCCTACTATGACGCGAAGGCCGACGCGACGCTCTTCGACGCCGAGGTCGCCGGGCAGCGCACGCTCATCTGCCGCCGGGAAGGGCGGTTTACGGAATAGACGGGAGAAGACGATATGATGAAACGATTCACGGCGACGATCATCCAGGGGCACCGCGTGGCGTCCGGGTTCAACGGCAACCCCGCCTTTCCGGGCGGGACGCTGCGGATGCAGGCGCCGTTCTTCAAGGCGCGGGGCCTGGACCTCGCGCCGTACTACCCCGGCACGCTCAACGTCGCCATCACGCCGTTCCGGTACAGGGTCGTCCATGCGCCGTGGACGTTCCCGCTCGTCAAGTGGCATCCGGTCGACCCGGCGGAGACGTTCTCGTTCTTCCACGTCTGGCGCGTCCTGCCGGACGGCGGCCGGGTTGCGGGCCTCGTCTACTATCCGCACCCCGAGACGAAGCCGAAGCACTTCCAGCCCGACGACATGCTGGAGCTTCTGTTCCCGAAGATGGACGACGTCGCCTACGGCACGGAGCTGACGCTTGAGGTGGACGACGGCGAGATCGAGATCCGGGAGGCGTGACATGACGAAGGCGCGCATTTGGTTCCTGGCCGTCACGGCGGCGCTGGGCGGTTTCCTCTTCGGTTTCGACACGATTGTCATCAACGGGGCGGAACAGGACATCCAGGCCCTGTGGAACCTTTCGGGGACGGTCCACGGCTGGGTCGTGAGTTCCGCGCTGTGGGGGACGGTCCTCGGGTCGCTCTGCGGCGGGGGCGTGAGCGACCGATGGGGGCGCAGGCGGACGTTGTTCGCCGTCGGCGTCCTTTTCTTCGTCTCGGCGGTGTGGAGCGCGTGTGCGACGGGGCCGTGGACGCTGATCGCCGCGCGCTTCATCGGCGGGCTCGGCGTGGGCGTCTCGACGATCGCGGCGCCGGTCTACATCGCGGAAATCGCGCCCGCCGCGTCGCGGGGACGGATGACGGCCCTCTTCCAGTTCAACATCGTCTTCGGCGTGCTGGCCTCGCTTGCCTCCAACCTCGCGCTGAAGGGCGTCGGGCCGAACGCCTGGCGGTGGATGCTGGGCGTGGAGGCCGTGCCGGCGTTCGTCTTCACGGCGCTGTGTCCGTTCCTCGTGGAGAGTCCGCGCTGGCTCGCGCAGCGCGGCGCAGGCGTGGACGGCGATGGACAGGAATGCGAAGCGCGTTTCTGGAGCCGGGCCAACCTGCGGCCGATCCTGCTCGCCTTTTTCGTGGCGTTCTTCAACCAGCTCTCCGGCTGCAACGCGGTGAACTACTTCGCGCCGCGCATCTTCAACCTGGCGGGCTTTGCGCGGGACGCGCAGTTCCTGGCGACGTTCGGCCTCGGGATCCTCAACTTCGCCGCCACGTTCGCGGGCGTTTGGCTCATCGACCGGCTGGGACGTCGGACGCTGCTGCTGGTCGGCGGCGCGGGGTATCTTGTGTCGCTCTTCGCGGCGAGCCTCTTCTTCTATCTCGGGAACGGCGTGTTGTCCGCCGCGATGGTCTTCCTCTTCCTCGCCTCGCATGCGGTGGGGCAGGGCACGGTGATCTGGGTGTTGACCGCGGAGGTCTTCCCGCAGCGGTTCCGCGCGCAGGGACAGGCCCTCGGCAGCTTCACGCACTGGTTCTTCGCGGCGCTCGTGGCGCTCGTCTTCCCCATCGCCGCCGAGGCGGTTCCGACGTGGGCGATCTTCGCCTTCTTCGGGGTGATGATGGTCTTCCACTTCCTCTGGGCGCTGTGGTTCGTCCCGGAGACGAAGGGGACGAGCCTGGCGTAGCCACGTAGCCATTTGCGTCCATCTGCGAACTTGCGTTCCGGCCTCCTTTATTTTATACTAGGGTCAGCAAAATTCGAGGAGGTTTACGCATGTCCGAAGAAGAACTCAAAGAGCGCAAGGTGGAGACGCCTGGAGAAAACGGGGACGGGGCCGCCGTCCCCTCCGAAGGCGAGCCGCCGGAAACCGAGATCCGGGACACGGACATCGTGTTCGACTGTCCGCACTGTGGCCACAACCTCGCGATCGACTACCGTGGCGCGGGGCTCCAGATCAACTGCGTGAACTGCGGCGAGAGCGTGCTCGTGCCGATTCCGGACGGGATGAAGATCGACGACCTCGACATCGAGCCGGGCGAGATCCTGAAGCAGCTCTTCGCGACGCGACGCCATCTCCAGAAGGCCGAGCAGCGCATCGAGGAGCTGGAGCAGGAGCTCGGGCAGATGGTGCTGCGCCGCGACGCGCTGCAGGCGACGCTGGAGTTCACGAAGGTGCAGCTCGGCGAAGTGCGGAACTTCGTCCACAAGCAGGCCGACATCGGGGAGAAGATGACCGCGATGCTGGAGCGCATGGAGGGGGACCTCAACGCCGACATGGCGGACGAGGCCGCGTTCGAGGGTGAAGAAGAAGGGGGAGAGGACGGCGCGTCGGGCAAATGAGTTCGCGCCTCCACTCCTGCATCGTCAACGCGCTCACGTTCTCCCGCGTCCCGCTCATCTTCGCGTTTCTGGTCTGCGCGGTGCTGGCCCAGCGCCGCGCGTGCGTGGGGTTGGCGGTCGCGGCGGGCGTCCTGATGTTCTGTGCCGCCATCTCCGACCTCTACGACGGCAGGCTTGCGCGGAAGTGGAAGGTCGTCTCGACGTTCGGCAAGCTCGCGGATCCGCTGATGGACAAGGTGTTCTTCATCGTGAGCTTCCCCACGCTGCTGTGGGTCATCGGCGCGCAGGGCGAGTCGCCGGCGCATGCGCTCGTGATGCTCGTCTTCACCGTCCTCTACATCCTCCGCGACCAGTGGGTGACCTTTCTCCGTTCCGTCGCCGCCGCCTACCGGGCCGACGTGGGCGCGATGTGGCTGGGGAAGGTGCGCACGGCGCTTTCCTTCCCGGCAGCCGCCTACATCTACGCCTACCTGGCGCTGCACCACCTGCTGCCGCCCGCGTGCCAGGGGCCGCTGATGGCGTCCGTCTACGCGGTCGAGGGCGTCCTCATCGCCCTCAACGTCTATTCCTGTGCGGTGTACACGCGGGTCTACTGGCCCTACCTGGTGCGGGCCATCGGCGCAAAGTGACGGAACGGTGTACTTGCCTCCGCCCGCCCGAATGGATATAATAAGGAAAATTTTCGAAAGAAGACAAGCATGACACTCGAAGAACTCGAACAGGGCAGGGCCGCGTCGCTCGCGGAGATCGCCGGCGCCGCCGACGCGGCCGCCGTCGAACGCCTGCGCATCAGGTACGTGGGCCGCAACGGCTCCATCCCCGCGCTCATCAAGGGCATGAAGGACGTTCCGAAGGAGGAGCGCCCGGCGTTCGGCAAGGCCGTGCAGGCCTGGCGCGCCGAGGTGGAGGCCGCGCTTGCGGCGAAGGGTGCCGCCGCCGTGGGCGGCGCGAAGGCGGAGGACGTCGACGCGACGCTGCCGGGGCGCTGGCCCGCGCCGGGCGTGGAGCATCCGCTCAGCCGCGTGGTCGCCGACACCGCGCGCATCTTCGGGAAGCTCGGCTTCACCGTGGCGGACGGTCCGGACATCGAGACGCGCTTCAACAACTTCACGGCGCTCAACACGCCCGATCACCATCCCACGAACGACCGCACGGACACCTTCTGGCTCGACTCGGCCGAGATCCGCGGCGAGGGCGACGCCCGCACGGCGGAGGACCTGCTTCTCCGCACGCAGACCTCCCCCGTGCAGATCCGCACCATGCTCGCGAACAAGCCGCCCGTGCGCGTCATCTGTCCGGGCCGCACCTACCGCCGCGACACGACGGACGCGACGCACTCCGCGAACTTCCACCAGATCGAGGGGCTCTACTGCGACACGAAGCCCGTCTCGCTCGCGGACCTCAAGAGCGTGCTCGCCTACTTCGCGAAGGAGATGATGGGCGACAGCGTCACCGTGCGCTTCCGTCCCCACTTCTTCCCGTTCACCGAGCCGAGCGTGGAGGTCGACTTCTCCTGCCACGTCTGCAAGGGCAAGGGCTGCAACGTCTGCAAGCAGTCGGGCTGGATCGAGGTCGCCGGCGCGGGCATGGTCGATCCGCGCGTCTTCCGGCACGTCGGTTGGGATCCCGAGGCGGTTTCGGGCTACGCCTTCGGCTTCGGCGTCGAGCGCATCGCGATGATCAAGTACGGCATCCCCGACATCCGCTGGCTCTACGAGAACGACCTGCGCTTCCTCGGACAGCTCAGGTAGATTAAGTGATTAAGTAGTTAAGTAGTTAAGTAGTCAAGTATAAGTAGTTAAGTAGTGGTTAAGTGGTTGAGTTTTTGGATTGGCGAAATGCCGGAAAAGGTTGAACAGTCAACTTAACTACTTAAAGCGAAGCGGCTTAACCACTTGATTGTTTCCGAGATTCCGTTTTAGAGAGAAAGGAAAGACCATGAACAGACGTGACTTCTTCAAGTTCGGCGCGGCCGCGGCGGCCGTGGCCGCGATGGGCGGCCGCACGGCCAGGGGCGCGGAGATGCCCGGGTTCGGGCCGGGCGCCCCCAAGCCGATGAACAACCCGATTTGGCTCATGACCTCCGCGTTCGCGGGCAAGAGCTTCGAGGACGTCCTCGCCTACGCGAAGGCGGTCGGCGCGCAGGGCCTCGAGCTCTGCGTGTTCCGCCGCGACACGGACCGCGCGGACCACATCGCGACGCACCTCGACTACGAGACGTTCGACCTCGCCGCCGCGAAGCGCGTCGTCCGCCGCTGCAACGAGGAGGGTCTGCGCGTCTCCGTGGGCGCCTACGACAACCTCATCGGCGCGAAGACGGAGGCGCTGCAGCGCACGAACCAGAACCACATCCTCAAGCTCATCCGCATCGCGGCCCTCCTCGGCGGCGACGCGAACGACGTCGTCTGCGGCACGTTCGTGGGCTATGACCACGTGCTCGGCCGCACGGACGGCGGGTTCGAGAAGAACCTCCACAAGTTCAAGAAGGTCTTCCAGCCGATGCTCAACTATGCGAAGAGCCTCGGCGTGACCGTGTGCGTGGAGAACTGCCCGATGGAGGGCTGGCAGCCGGCGACGGCGCCCGACGCCTACAACAACCTGCCGGGCTGCCTTGCGGCGCGCAAGCTCATGTACGCGATCCTCGACGATTCCTCCGCCCTGCAGGAGACGTACGACCCGTCGCACGACATCTGGCAGCACATCGACCCGAGCGACGTCATCGAGGCGATGGACTTCAGGCGCCTCCGCCGCGTCCACATCAAGGGCACGCGCAACTTCCCCACCTCGTCGGACGCCATCCACTGGGGCCGCCTCTATCCCGAACAGGTCGTCGACAAGGCCCTCGCGCAGAAGGCCGGCGTGCCGATCGCCGCGAACGAGTGGGCGCGCATGAACTACGAGCCGCGCCTGCCGGGCTTCGGCGGCAGCGACTCCTGCGACTGGACGAAGTTCCTGCAGACGCTCATGAAAAAGGGCTTCAAGTACCCGTTCGTCATCGAGAACGAGGGCTGCAACTCGTCCCACACCGGCAACATGGGCGCGACCATGCAGGGCTTCCGCGCGACGATCCTCAACACGGCCCCCGTCGTGTGGAAGCTCGGCAAGGACGGCTTCGCGTTCGACGCCTCGGCGCTCAAGCCGATGGTCGAACCGGCGAAGGACCTGCCCGTCGTGACGATGGACCAGCTTGCGTAGGTGCGCAGTCAGGACAGAGGTTGGCGTCCAAGGCTGTAGACAAGAAAGATGAATACCACGAAAAGGAGAACAAACATGAATCTGTCGAGAAGAGGTTTCCTGGGTTCGCTGGCCGCGGCGGGTGCCGCGTCGGCTTTCGGCGCCGGCACCTGCTGCACGCTGGCCGGCTGCAAGAAGGGCCAGGTCGCCGTCCAGCTCTATTCCATCCACAAGTACATCCCCACGGTGGGCCTTGAGAAGGCGCTCGCCGAGGTCGCGAAGATCGGCTACAAGGGCGTCGAGTTCGCGGGCTACTACGGCAAGTCGGCCGCCGAGCTGAAGAAGATGCTGAACGACAACGGCCTCGTCGGCTGCGGCACGCACGTCGGCCGCGATGCGTTCAGCCCCGCCAACGTGAAGCGGACGTGCGAGTTCAACCTCGGCTACGGCAACACCACGATCATCTGCCCCGGCGGCGGCAACTTCCCGAAGAAGGGCGAGAACCTCGACGACTTCCTCAAGATGCTCGTTGACTACTACAACACGGCCGCCGAGGAGGCCGCGAAGTACGGCTGCAAGATCGGCCTGCACAACCACACGGGCGAGTTCACGCTGAAGATGAAGGACGGCACGACGTACTGGGACTACTTCTTCTCGAACACGCACAAGAACGTCTGCATGGAGCAGGACGTCGGCTGGACGACCTGCGCCGGCCACGATCCGTGCGAGCAGTACAGGAAGTACCCGCACCGCTCGCCCACGCTCCACGCGAAGGAGAACGGCATGGGTGGCGACGTGAAGCAGTTCGACGGCATCCTCGGCCAGCCCGGCCGCGACGCGAACGGCAAGGTCTGCGCGAAGGGCGTCGACTGGGACAAGCTCGCCGTCGCCGCCGACGCCGATGGCGTCAAGTGGTGGGTCGTCGAGTGCGCGCGCCACTTCGACACGCTCGAGGCGATTACGCCGTCCTTCGCCTTCCTCAAGAGCAAGGGCCGCTGCTAGTGATTAAGTAGTTAAGTGGTTAAGTGGTTAAGCGGTTGAGCTTGTGCCATGTCGGATGAGAAGCATCTGAACGGTATTGCTTGAACTTAGCGGCTTAATCACTTAAAACGAAGTGACTTAATAAACATCATAAGGAACGACAATGAATCTCAACAGAAGACATTTCCTCCTCGGCTCGGCCGCATCGGTCGCGCTCGTGGGCAGTGCCTCCACCAAGATTGCCCCGCGCAAGCTCGCGGCCGGCGAGAAGGCCAACGTCGCGATGATCGGCCTCGGCATCCAGGGCCGCACGGCCCTGCTGCCGCAGTTCCTCGGCCAGTACGACCGCGGCGCCAAGGTCGTCGTGTGCTGCGACTGCGACAAGGACCGCCGCGAGGACGGCGCCAAGCGCGTCGACGACTACTATTCGAAGCGGAAGATCCAGAGCGCCTGCAAGGCCGTCGCCGACTTCCGCGACGTGCTGAAGGATCCGACCATCGACATGGTCTGCATCGCGACGCCGGACCACTGGCACGCCTACATCGCCGTCGAGGCGATGAAGGCCGGAAAGGACGTCTACTGCGAAAAGCCCCTCACGTTTTCCATCGACGAGGCCCGCAAGGTCATCGCCGCGCAGGAGAAGTACGGCCGCGTGTTCCAGACCGGTTCGATGCAGCGTAGCTGGCCCGTCTTCCGCACGGCGTGCATGATCGTCCGCAACGGCCTCATCGGCGACATCAAGTACGTTGACGCGAACTACGGGCGCGGCGGCTCGAAGCTCGGCGGCCCGTCCCACCCGATCCGCTTCTTCGACGACCCGAAGAACGCCGCCACCGAGGGCGCGCCGAATCCGAACGTCGACTGGGACATGTGGCTCGGCCCGGCGAAGTGGCGCGCCTACTCCGACCAGCTCGCGCCGCGTGGCGTGAACAAGTTCTACCCGATGTTCTGGCGCTTCGACGACGACTTCGGCACGGGCTACAACGGCGACTGGGGCGCGCACCACCTCGACATCGCCCAGTGGGGCATGGACATGGACAAGAGCGGCCCCTACAAGATCATCCGTTCCGACGAACCCTACTCGACCGACCTCTACCACGGCGGCCGCCGCCAGTTCGGCATGAAGATGCTCTTCAAGTCGCCCACGGGCGACATCGAGCTCTACCATGGTCCGTTCGGCACGTGGGGCACGGTGTTCTACGGCACCAAGGGCGTCGTCGCCGTCAACCGCGGCAAGATCGCCGTCTGGGAAGGCACCCTCGTCAAGCCCACCGCCGAGATCCGCAGGGCCCTCGCCGACATGAAGCCCGTCGCGGGCCTCACGCTCGTCGCGGCCTCGGTCGGAAAGGACTACGGCACGGACTCCTCGGACAAGAAGGACGACCGCCTCACCTCCACGCTGAAGACGCTCTGCGCGAAGTACGACCTTGAACACGCCAAGGTCCAGCTCTACAAGAGCCCGAACCAGGTGCAGAACTTCGTGGAGTGCTACTTCAGCCGCAAGCCCACGATCTCGCCTGCCGAGGTCGGCGGTCGCGGGTCGATTCTCTGCGGCCTGTGCAACATGAGCTACGTGTACGACACGGGCTTTGGCTGGGACCCCGTGAAGATGGACTTTCCGGAGGGCTGCTCCTGCCGCAAGATGGGCCTCTCGCTCAAGCGCGAGTTCTCGCGCAACGGCTGGGAGGTCGTCGTCTGACGGACCGCCACCGCATGGTGACAGGAAACGAGCCGCCCGTCCGGGCGGCTCGTTTCCGTCTCCGCGCCTCCGCTCCGATTTATGCTATACTACCCGTCATGGCAGAGAAAACGGCAGTCTACCCCGGCACGTTCGACCCGATGACGCGGGGGCATTTCGACCTCATCACGCGCGCGGCGGGGCTCTACGACCGGTTGATCGTGGCCGTGGCGGCGACGAGCGCGAAGACCGGGGCGCTCTACGACGCGGCGCACCGCCTCGCCATGATCCGCGAGGACGTCGAGGGCGCGGGACTCGGGAACGTGACGGTGGAGGTGCTGGACACGCTGCTCGTCGACTTCTGCCGCCGCCACGGCGCGCGCGTGGTCATTCGCGGCGTGCGCGTCTATTCGGACTTCGAGTACGAGTTCCAGATGGCCCTCACGAACCGCCGCCTGGCGCCGGAGATCGAGACGCTGTTCATGATGCCAAGCGAGAACCTGGCCTATGTGACCGCCTCCACCGTGCGCGAGATCGCCCGCTACGGCGGCGACACCTCCACCTTCGTCACGCCGGCCGTCCAGAAGCGCCTCGCCGCCCTTGCCCACCCTAAAGCTTAACCACTTCCCCACTTCCCCACTTAACCACTTCCCCACTTCCCCACTTAACCACTTCCCCACTTCCCCACTTAACTACTTAACCACTTAACTACTTAACTACTTAACCACCCATGGATACCCAGCTGATCATCGATGTGGCGCGGCTTGACCGCGACGGCGAGGACTGCGCGGGAACGCTGGACGATGCCGTTCTGGAACTGGACGGCGAACTGCTGCGTCCCTTCGGCGGCATCCGTTATTCCCTGTTCGTGCAGCCGTTCGGAACGGAGTTGCTGGTGCGGGGAACGCTTGCGCAGGACTTCGATGCGGTCTGTTCCCGGTGCGGGGGCGACTTCGACTTCACGGTGACGGTGGACGACTTCGCCACGAGCGTCGAAATCGGTGAAAAAACCGAGTTTGTCGATTTGACGGATGAACTCAGACAGAGTATAATACTTGCTTTGCCGTCATACCCGGTTTGTCGGCAAGACTGCCGCGGGGTGTGCCCGACGTGCGGGAAGAACCTCAACGAGGGGCCCTGTGCGTGCGACCACACCGAGCGCGACAGCCGTTGGGGGGCGCTTGACGCCCTCGAACTGGGAACGAAAGATTGACGGAAAACAAGAAGAGAAGAAAGAGAGAGCATCATGGCATCACCTAAGAACAAGAAGTCCAAAATGCGCAAGCGTCAGCGCGTCGCCCAGCTTGAGAAGGCCATTCTCGCGGCGGTGCAGACGTGCCCCAACTGCGGTGGCATGAAGCAGTCGCACCATGTGTGCCCGAACTGCGGCATGTACAACGGCCGCAAGGTGCTCTCCGTCACGGCCAAGTAAAGGGCGTATGACGCGCGTTGCGCTCGATGCGATGGGCGGCGACAAGGCCCCGGGCGAAATCGTCCGGGGCGGCGTCGAGGCCGCTGTCGGCCTGGAGGACGTGAAGGTCATCCTCGTCGGTGTGCAGGAGTCGATCGAGGCCGAGCTGGCCAAGTACCCAAAGGACGTCGAGAAGGCCCGCAAGGCGGGGCGGCTTGAGGTTGTGGGTGCGACCGAAGTCCTTGAGATGGACGACGAGCCGGCTCGGTCGGTGCGCGCGAAGAAAGACTGTTCCATTAACGTCGCGATGCGTCTCGTCAAGGAGGGGAAGGCAGATGCGTTCGTGTCTGCCGGAAACTCCGGGGCGGTGTCGGCGAGCGCGATCTTCAATCTCGGGCGCATCCGGGGCGTGCATCGTCCTGCGATTGCGGCCATTCTGCCCACGCGGCGTCCGATTCGCCCCCTGCTTCTGCTGGATGCGGGGGCGAACATGGACTGCCATCCGGATTGGCTTGTCCAGTTCGCGATCATGGGCAGCGCCTACTCGAAGGCGGTTCTGAAGCGCACGAAGCCGCTGGTGGGTTTGTTGTCCATCGGAACGGAGGACTGCAAGGGCAACGAGATGACGAAGGAGACGTTTCCGCTCCTGAAGGAGGTCAAGGGCATCGACTTCCGGGGGAACGTCGAGGGGCACGACATCTTCCAGGGCCAGACGGACGTGGTCGTGTGCGACGGCTTCGTCGGGAACGTCGTCCTGAAGACGGCCGAATCGCTTGCCCACGCGATTGGCTACTTCCTGAAGAAGGAGTGCTTCAGGGGTCTCTCGCGCATCCTGGGCGCGATTCTCTTGAAGGGGGCGTTCAAGTCGCTCAAGCAGCAGCTTGATCCGGACATCTACGGGGGCGCGCCGCTTCTGGGGGTTCCGGGGGCGGTGATCATCACGCATGGGTCGTCCACGCACAAGGCGATCTACCATGCCGTCCGTGTGGGCGCCAACGCCGCGCGGAACGACGTTACGGGCCTCATTGCCCGTGCCGTCGAGGAATACGAGTCCTCGCGCAAGACACTTTGACGGCGGGCATCTTCCCGTCCGTCCTTTCGGGGCGTTGCACAGCCTGGTAGTGCGTCTGCTTTGGGAGCAGAATGTCGGAGGTTCAAATCCTCTCGCCCCGACCATTTCCAAACGGTACTAAGAGAATCTCTCCTTATTACCGTTTCAATTATCCTAAAGGGGAGGATGCAGTGAAGATTTTCGGTCTGTTCGCCGCCGCGCTGGCGGCCGTCAACCTGCTCGCCGCGAAGCCCGTCGCCACGTCGGTGACGGCGCGGCAGCGGTACCCGTGGAACGGGAAGGTGGACATTGTCGTGACGTTCTCGGGCGCGTCGAACGACGTGGCGGAGGCCGCGTTCGTGTTCGCCGCCACGAACAGCGCGACGAAGGCCGCGCTGGCCATGGCGCATGTCACGGACGCGGGGACGATCTCCGGCTCCGGCGCCACCTGGACGCGCCGCTACGTCTGGGACGCCGCGGCGGACCTGGGCGAGGTGAAGATCGCCGACGTGGTCCTGGCCGCCGAGGCGGCGCCGCCTCTCGGCGGCGTGCAGCTGTGGGAGGGCGGACCCTACTGGGCCGAGTGCAACGTGGGCGCCACGAAGCCCGAGGAATACGGCTACTACTTCTGGTGGGGCGACACGGTGGGGTATGCGCGCGAGGGGGGAACGTGGACATCGGGCTACTACTATTCCGGTATGACCTGGGTGTCGAGCACGGGCGCGCGCATGGGGAGCAGCCCGTTCAGTGGGTCCTCCTGCCCGACCTACGACAAGACCACGGCCCAGCTCCAGTCGGCCGGCTACATCGACGGGACGGGCAACCTCGTGGCGAAGTACGACGCGGCGACGGCGCACCTCGGCGCGCCGTGGCGGATGCCGACTGCCGACGAGTTTGACGCGCTCGTCAGCAACTGCACGACGGCCTGGACGACGCGCAACGGCGTGTACGGGCGGCTCGTGACGGGCAAGGGGGCCTTCTCGACGAAGAGCATCTTTCTTCCCGCTGCCGGCTACGGCGGCGACTCCTACCTCTACTACCCCGGCTCGTACGGCTACTACTGGTCCTCCACGCCGTATTCGGGCGATTCCAACTACGCGTGGTACCTCGGCTTCGGTTCGGACGATTTCTACCGGGACACCAACGGCCGCGACGGCGGTTCCCCGGTGCGTCCTCTCCGAGGATTTGCCAAGTAGCGCGCGAACTGCGCGCGCATTCGATTCATTCCGCTTGATTTGATTTATTCGATGGCGCCGTACGAACAAGTAGTCAAGTTCGAGGGCGAGAAGCCAGAGGGCGTGATACGGCTGGCGGCAGCCGCGTGGTGCGGAGGAGGTCGCAGGCCGTTTCCAGCCGGCCGCGCTGGATCCCCTCCGCGGCGCGCCGGCGGATATCTCGCTGAAGGGGGCTGTCCCCGTGCTGTCTTTTAACATGATGGCAGGATGACAGGATGGACGGGATGCGCGTCCGGCCGGCAGGCTGGCCTGCGGGGGCGAGAAAGTTGTGCATTCCATTGCACAATGATCTATTGAGGAAGTTTTTTGATGTGGGCAGGGGCCAACCACGTTTATGTGAAAGAACGACCAGAGGTGAGCCGTGGTTGCGCGAAGCATCTGCGGAACGGTCGTGGAGCATCTTTCCCGGCCATCGGAGTTTCTATTCTTCTCGAAAAAAAGGGGAGGGGGCACTGATGGCACGGATACCGTCTGTGGCGGACACTGATGGCACCGATCTTGCCCTTCCGTTAGAGGTGGCTCGTCGATCTGGGTCCATCTGTGTCGGCGAAGCCGGAGCCGTCATTCCCTCCCACATTTCAAGATGAGATTTCAGTGCGTAATAAATCAAATTTCCAATCAAGCTCCATAACTGCAGATACGGCACAGAGAGAGGATTCTTTTCCACAAAGGGTCGCACAGAGAGAATGGATCTGAACTTCGCTTTCTGCGGCGCATCTCGCACAGAAATCCGTGGCCCCTCTCCCCCCCCACATTTCCAATACTTTCTGTGTGTTCAGTGACGGTCTTCGGCCGTTCAGTGTGTTCTGTGGTAAATTCTTCCTCCTCCGCTTTCACCACTGATGGCACGGATCCTCGCTTCGCGCGGCATGGATGTACACGGATCTCCGCCCTCCCATCTGTGTAGCTCCGTGTCGGGCGAAGCCCGTATCTGTGACATCTGTGGTGGAGACGGGGTGCTTCGGTCGCGCGGGAGCGCGACCTCCCGGGGCGGTGGGGGCGGACGCGACGGAGCGCGACCTCCCGTGTGCGGCGGCGCGGCGTTTCCCGCAACTGAAAGCCGCGTAGCGGCGACTGCCGGTAAAACCGGGCACCCTGTCGCCCTTGCGTTCCGCCCCCGTTTCCTGTACAATGGTGCGGTATTTGGAGCAGGGATTCCCATTTCAAAAACGAAAAACGAAAGGCTTGAAGAGACATGTGTGAGACCAATCGTCGTGACTTCGTGAAGATCGGCGCCGGTGCCGCCGCCGTGGCGGCGCTGCCGGGCATCCTCAGGGCGCAGAAGGCGCCGGCCCAGGCGGCGGGCGCGTACTACCGTGCGAACGAGACCGTGCGCGTCGCCTGCGTGGGCTACTCGGACCGCTTCCGCGGTTCGCTGCTGCCGTGTTTCCTCCACCACAACAAGGAGCTGAAGTTCGACCTCGTGGCGGTCGCCGACCTCTGGAAGAAGCGCCTGAACGAGAAGGCCGTGCCGGAGATCGAGAAGAAGCTCGGCCACAAGGTCGCCGCCTACGCGAGCGACGTCGCCCTCTATGAGCAGGCGAAGGACATCGACGCGGTGATCATCTCGACGGCCGACTTCCAGCACGCGCAGCACGCCGCCCACGCCGTCAACGCCGGGAAGGACGCCTACTGCGAGAAGCCGCTCGCCGAGGACATGTACAGCGCGAACCTGCTCAAGGACGCCGTCGACGCGAAGCGCGCCGCCGGGTTCGCGCCGGGCGCCGTCCTCCAGATCGGTTCGCAGCGCCGCTCGGGCAAGAAGTACATGGCCGCCAAGGCGTACATCAACGCCGGCAAGTTCGGCGACATCTCCTACGTCGACCTGCGCTGGAACGTGAACCAGCCCAAGCGCTGGCGCCGCCCGGACGACCTCATCAAGTCGCTCAAGCTTGAGGACATCGACTGGAAGATGTGGCTGCTCGACCGCGACCCCGCCAAGTACGCCTTCGACCCGCGCAAGTACCTGGAGTTCCGCCTCTTCTGGCCGTTCAGCTCCGGCACGCCGGGACAGTGGATGTGCCACCAGATCGACACGGTCGCCTGGTTCATGGGCATCCCCTATCCGAAGAGCGCCGTCTCCTCGGGCGGTCTCTACCAGTGGGCCGACGGGCGCATGAGCTACGACACGTTCACGACCATCCTCGAATACGGCGAGAGCGGCGTGAAGGGCAGGGGCTTCCAGTGCGTGTTCCAGAGCCACCAGCACAACTGCGGCGGCGGCGCGAACCCGAACCGCGAATCGCCCATCGAGAAGTACTTCGGCCCGAACGGCTGCATCGACATGGGCACCGGAAAGGTCACGAACGAGGGCGTCGAGACGAAGAAGTGGCAGGAGACGGACCTGCCCGCGCCGAAGGAGACGGTCGTCACGAGCGCGAACACGGGCGGCGACGCGCTCACCTCCGCGCACATGCGCAACTGGATGGAATGCGTCCGCGCGCGCAAGAACCCGAACGCGCCGATCGAGGCCGGCTATTCGCACGCGATCGCCCTCATCATGGCGAACGCCGCCGCGCGCACGGGCATGCGCGCGACCTTCTGCGAGAAGGAACGCCAGGTGATGGTGAACGGCAAGCCGTTCGTCGGCTATGCGTCCACGGCGACGGGCGGCGGCTTCTTCTCGAAGCTCTTCGGCTAGGCCGCGGGAACGTCGAGGCCGCCAGGCCGTCCGTGCTTCTGATGCGGAGGCGCAGCCGCGTTGTGCCATGTCCGGCGGCGCGCCGGTGGATGAAGGGCGGTGCCGATGCAGGTCAGAAACAAATACCGGGAGATCGCGGCTTTCCTGTACGAGGGGATTCGCGCCGGGAAGTACGCCGAAGGGCGCTTCCCGAGCGAGAACATGCTCGCCAGGCGTTTTGGCGTCACGCGCCCGACGGTGCGCCTTGCCCTCAAGGAACTGCGCTCGAAGGGCTATATCGTCGGAAGGCAGGGACGCGGGACGTTCGTCACGCGCGCGGCGCTCGCGCTCCAAAACGACATCGGGCTTCTTGTGCCGGGAGTCGCCTATTCGGAGTTCTTTTCGCCCGTCGTGCGCGAACTCTCCCGGCTCTGCACCCTGGATCGCTCGGGCCTCTGCTTCTACAGTTCGTTCGACGTGAACGGGGCCCTGCGCGCCGAACAGGTGATCCAGCAGGCCCGGAATCTGGTCGAGAGGCATGCGCGCGGCGTGATCTTCCAGCCGTGCGAGTCAGTTCCCGACGCCGTCCGGCTCAACCGCGACGTCCTCAAGAAGTTTCAGGAGGCCGGCATCCCTGTGGTCCTTCTTGACAGCGACGTCGTTCCGCCGCCCGAGCGGAGCGGCTATGACGTGGTCGGGGTCAACAACTTCGACGCGGGGCGGCGGATCGCGCTTCATCTGCTGGCGGCGGGCGCGCAGCGCATCCGGTTCGCCATGATGCCCCATGCCTGCTATAGCATCCGCAATCGCGAGGCGGGCGTCGCGTGCGCGCTCGCCGCGCACGGGAGGCGCCTCGGGGATGCCTTTGCGGGAGACCCCACCGACGTCGCGTCCGTCCAGACCTTCCTGCGCCGCCAGTGCCCCGACGCGCTGGTCTGCTGCTGCGACACCTTTGCCGCCCATCTCATGAATGCGCTGGGGGCGCTGGGGAAGCGGGTGCCCGACGACCTGCTGCTGGCGGGCTTCGACGACGTCCAGCACGCCACGATCATGCGTCCGCAGCTGACGACCATTCGCCAGCCCTGCGCCGAAATCGCCGCCGTGGCGTTCCGCGCGCTTCTTGACCGCATCGCGGACCCGGGGCTGCCGCCGCGCGAGATCCTTCTTTCGTCCGAACTCGTCGTGCGGCCATCGACGCGGAAGCAGCATGCAGGGGGGCGTGGCCGGATCGACCGATTGAAGCCGCCGGCATGACGTGCCCTCCGCCGCGCCCTGCACGAGAAAGTTGTCTATACAAGTCGTTTCGTGGACGCCTTTTTCGTGTACAATGAAGGCGCATAGCGAGGAGGCACGATGAACGATCGGGAAGCGAGAGGGCGCTCTGCCAGGCAGGGCGCGGCGGCGGGCGCGTCGTGGCGCGGGCGGGAGGGAGCCCGAACCATGCGTTGCGCGTGCGTGTTGTCGGCGTTGCTCGTCCCGGGGCTGGCGTGGACGGCGGCCCTCTCCCCGATGCGGGGGGCGGACGTGAACTACCGCCCGATGCGGGCCTTCGACGATGCCGCGTGGGTCGGTGCGAAGAAGCCGGGGGGCGGGCAGTTCTTCCGCCTGCGGCGCGACTTTGATTCCGACGGCGCGCCGCTGGCGCTTTACGTGAGCGCGGACGAGCGCTATGTCCTCCTGTTGGACGGCGAGGAGATTTCGCGCGGGCCGGCGCGCGGCCTCGTTTCGCACTGGTTCTGCCAGCGGGTGGCGGCACGCCCGAAGGCGGGGCGGCATCGCCTGGAGGCCGTCGTCTGGACGCTGGGCGACGAGGCGCCGACGGCCCAGCTGTCGTGGCGCGGCGGCTTCTTCCTGAAGGCCGAAGGCGCGTATGACGTCCAGCTCACGACCGGCAAGGCCGTCTGGCGCCTCGCGCCGCTCACCGGAACGGCGACGGACGGACGCACCTTCCCGGGCGCGTTCGGCGGCGGCACGCAGTTCAAGGTCGCCGGCACCTCGGTTCTGGACGAGGAACCCGCGGCGGACGCCTGGACGGAGGCGGCCGTCGTGTCGGCGGCGCGCACGCCGGGCCTTGGCGGCTGGGGCATGGTCCCGGCGGGCTGGGCCGTGTACGAATCGCGCCTGCCGGAGATGATGATGCACCCGGTCAAGCCGGGCGAGATCCCGAAGACGGCCCTGACTGTTCCGGCGCATGCGCGGCGCGAATGGCTCTTCGACCTCGGCGACTACTACTGCGCGTACCCGTACCTGACGGTCGAGGGCGGGAAGGGGGCGAAGATCCGCTTCGGCTTTTCGGAATGCCTGGTGGACGCGGACGGGAAGAAGATCCACCGCGACGCGCGGAACGGGGCGTTCACCCAGGCCGTCGTCGACACGTTTCTGCCGGACGGGCGCGCGAAGGCCGTCTTCACCGTGCCGTGGTGGCGGTGCGGCAAGTGGTGCAGGCTTGAGGTCGAGACCGGCGCGGCTCCGCTGACGATTGCGGACGTGACGCTCAAGGAGACGCGCTATCCGATTCGCCTTGACGGCTCGTTCGCGGCGGAGGGGGATGCGACGCTTGCGGCCATCGCCCGCCTGTGCGCGCGCGGCGTCCAGATGTGCGCGCACGAGATCATGTTCGACTGCCCGTTCTACGAGCAGCAGATGTATCCGGGCGACGTCCTGATGTCCTTTGCCGCGCTGCGGGCGATGACGGGCGACCTTCGGCTGCCGAAGCAGGGCCTGGCGCTCTTCGATTTCGCGCGCATGCCCTCGGGCCTCGTGCCGATGAACGCGCCCTGCCGCAGGGACCAGCGCTCGTCGACCTGGACGCTCTCGTGGGTGTGCGCCGTCGGCGAGATCGCGCGGTGGGGCGGCGAGGCGGAACGCGCGTGGCTCAAGGACCGCCTGCCGGGCGTCATGCATACGCTGATGGCGTACGAGCGCATCGAGGACGCGGCAGGGCTGCTGGTCGATCCGCCGGGATGGAACTTCCTCGACTGGACGAAAGACTGGGAGAAGACGGGCTGGGCGCCGCCGAACGGTGTCCCCGGAAACGGGCCGGACGCCTGCCTCAACCTCCTCTACCTCCAGGCCATGGAACGGACGGTCGACCTCGCGCAGGCCGTCGGGAAGCCGGAGCTGGCGGCCGTCTGGGCGGGCCGCGCGCGGCGGCTCGCGGCGGCCATCCGCGCGGCGTTCTGGGACGAGACGCGCGGCATGATCGCCGACACGCCCCGGAAAACGTCCTTCAGCGAGCATGCCGTCGCCTTGTCGATCGTGACGGCGTGCCTGCCGCCGGCGATGCGGGAGCGGTCGTTCGCGGCGTTGACGACGGCCCCGGACCTCGCGCGGGCCTCGTACATGCTGCACCTCGTCTTCGCGGCGTATTTCCGCTATGGGCGCGGCGACCTTTTCCTGAAGAAGCTCGACCTGTGGCGCGGGTACGTGGGGCTGGGCCTCCGCTGCCCGCTGGAGTCGCCCGTGTTCCCGCGCAGCGACTGCCATGCATTCGCCTCGACGCCGCTCTACCACTTCCACGCGGGCCTTGCCGGCGTAAGCCCGGCGGCGCCGCTGTTCGCGAAGGTGCGCGTCGCGCCGGCGCCGGGGCCGCTCACGCGCCTTCGCGCGCGGACGCCGCATCCGAAGGGCTTCGTCGAGACGGATCTGCGCTTCGAGGGAACGGGCGCGAAGGGCGAGGTCGTGCTGCCCGAAGGCGTGACGGGGCTGTTCGTCTGGCGGGGGCGCGAAACGCCGCTCGGGCCGGGCCGGAACCGCGTCGGGGCGACTGGCGGACGAGGTGAGTGAAACGTGCAAACGACACAACGCAAGGAGGATGGCTATGAAACGAATGTTCATCGCAGCGGCGGCCCTTCCGCTTTGCTTTGCCCGTGCGGCGGACGAAACGGTCGCCTCGTCGGCGACGTGGACGCAGGCGGAGATCGCGGCGCATGCCGCCGCCGACACGGTGACGGTCGCGGCGGGGGCGACGCTCTCCTTCGACGTGTCGGGCGACGTGGATCTCGTCGTGCCCTTCGCGCTCGCCGGTCCGGGCGCCGTCCGGGTCGTCGGCAGGGGGACGGCGACGGGCGGAAGGGGGACGATCACCTTCTCGGGGGCGAATGCGTTTGAGGGCGGCTTCTCGACGGAGGCCGAGGCTGCGGCGGACGACGCGATCTACGTCTACGGCACGCAGCCGACGTCGTTCGGCCTCGGGAACGTCGTCCTCCGGGACCGGTCGCATGTCTGGCTTCGGATGAGCGAGATCGCGAATGACTTCGAGATCGCGAACGACATGGCGGTCATCGGCTTCGACGCGGCCGGGCTGGAGTTTCGCGGGTCGATCACGGCTTCAGGCGATGCGCGCTTCCAGCCGTCGAAGGACGCCGTGATCCGCGGCGCGGTGACGACGCCCGCGGATCACGGCGTCCGCCTGACGGGCGAGGGGCTTCGCGCGACGCTGACCCTGGCGGGGAAGGTGACGACGAAGTATCTGGGCGCCGATCATGGGAAGCGCTACAAGTTGCCCGACCGGGCGGCTACGTGGAACCACGGCCGCGGCAGCTTTTGCGTCCTGCCGGTTCCCGGCGGGCACGACATCCGCATCCTCTCTCCGGGCCTGGGCCCTGAGACGGGGGGCGGCTCCATCATCGCGGGCGGCGTGAACGCCTTCGGCCCGGCGGTTGAGCTGGGCTGGGGCGTCGAAGGCGCCTACCGGTCCAAAAAAGGGCAGATCTTCGATCTCGCGGGGTTCGACCAGGCGCTCGACCGCCTCCAGACGCATGCCCCGGACAAAAACGGATTCTACACGGACGGCGCGGACCCCGACGCGGCGCATCCGTCCAACCTGTTCGACTGCGTCGTCTCAGGTGCCTCGTGGGGAACGAAGCCCACGCGGCTGACGCTTCGGGGGACGGCGGACGCCTGGACGATGTCGGGCATTCGCAGCGCCGTCACGCTCGACTGGCATCCTGCGGGCGACTTCGTCCAGACGTTCTCGAACCGCGTCCACGACACGACGGGCGACCTCATCGTCTCGCGCGGAACGCTCGCGCTCGGACGGCTCGTCCAGTTCACGCAGGTGCCGGAGGTCCGCATCAGGGCGGGCGCGCGCCTGGTCGTCGACACCGGCCAGGCGGCGGACGGGACGAAAGTGACGGCGCTCCCCGCGCTGAAGCGCCTCTCCATCGGGGAGGGGGGCGTCTTCGAGGTGCGCTCGGGCGGCGTGCCCGTGGCGGCGGCCGCGCGCATCGAGATCACGGCGGGGGGCAAGGTCAAGCTGGCGGCGGGCC
Organism: uncultured bacterium; assembly: GCA_900547945.1. GTDB lineage: Bacteria > Verrucomicrobiota > Kiritimatiellia > RFP12 > UBA1067 > RUG572. The sequence goes on along the minus strand of URIT01000011.1, from coordinate 2,006 downwards.
GGGGCCTTTCCGTTGCCATGCTCGTCTACGACGGCCAGATCCTGGACGCCGGGACGTACCAGGCGGCCGCCTGGCTTGAGGGCGGCTCCGTCACTGTGACGGGCGACGAGGTGGCGGAGAACCTCTGGCGGGCGACGCGGGACGGCGACTGGAGCGACGGCGCGAACTGGACGAGGGGCCTCCCGATCGCGGGGCAGGACGTGGGCGTGTCGTTCGCGGGGGCCCGCTACACGCTGAACGTCGGCGCGCCGCCGCCGGCGCTCAAGTCGCTCACGGTCCGCAACGAGAAGGCGGGCCAGACGGCGACCGTCAGGCTGGCGTGCGCGGTGGAGCAGCCGGGCGGCTTCCCGGCGACGGTCGGGGAGGGCGGCGTCCTGGAGATCGGAAACGGAGGGTCGCTCACCCTGACAGACCCGAGCCCGGATGCGCTGATGGCGCTTGAGACGGGCGGCGAGGTGCGCCTTACGGGCGACGGGAAGCTGTATCTCAAGGCGACGAAGTGGAAGAGGCAAATGCTTCGGCCCAGGGGCGGGAAGGTCGCGCTGGCGGACGACGCGACGCTTTGCGTGCTGCCCAAGGGCGAAGGGGAGAGCAACGCCCTCTCCTTCTTCGGGGACGGCGACTTCCGCTTTGCCGGCCGCGCGACGCTGACGTGCGCGACGCCTGACGGGACGCGGGCGACGGCGGACGGCTTCTATGCCGTGGCGCAGACGGGCGCGGTCACCAGCCGCATGGAGTTCGTCGAGGCCGCGACGTTCGGCCCCGGCCAGTCGCCGGCCAGTTTCATGCACCTCGGCGCGTCGGCGGGGCACGTGCAGGTCCTTCGCCTGGCGAGCGACGCCGTGCATTGCCTCCCCAGCCAGCTGATTGTCGGCATCGGCGCCGGCGAGGGCGTGCTGGACATCGAGGCCGGAACGGTGCGGGGCGGCTGGTACGGGCTTGCGATCGCCGGCCTGTACACGGCCGATGCGTCCTTTGCGCTCACCCCGCGCGGAACCATGCGGATGTCGGGCGGGACGCTGCGGCTGGCGACCGGCCTGGCCGGGAATCCGTGGCCGCTCGGCCTCGTTGTCGGCGACGGCGCCTTTTGCAGACAGAAGAACGCGGACGGGACGTTCGCGGGCGGCGACTTCCGGGGTCTGGTCGAGATGACGGGCGGCGCGATCGTGGGCGAGGGCGCCAACACGGCGTGCGCGCTCGGCGTCGGCTTTGCCACGGGCCGCATCCGCCAGAGCGGCGGCACGGTCACGCTCAAGCGGACCGAGAAGCGCTGCGCGGCGTTTGTCGGGCTCTGCGGCGGCACGGGCGAGTGGGCGCTGTCCGGCGGCGCGGTCGACATTGCGGGCTTTGCCTATGTCGGCGGCGTGACGACGAACGAGGTCGGCGTCTATTCCGCCAGTTCGCCGCTGGACAAGTTCGTCTCGTTGATCGGGGAGCGTCTCGGCCAGGCGCGCGGGACGCTGCGCCTCACGGGCGGCACGTTCAAGGTCGGCAAGGACCTCGTCCTTTCCGGCGACGGCACGGGGGCGCTTGAACTCGGGCCGGATGCCGCGCTTGCGGTGGGCGGCAGGCTCGACGCGCGCGCGGGCTCGAAGCTCGTCGTCGACGTGCGCGGCTACACGGGCCATTCGCGGACGCTGGCGACGTTTGCGGGCGGCACGGCCACGGCCTTCGACGAGGCGAACGTGGCGCTCCTGCAGGACCGGCCGAGCGGCTATCGGCTCGACGTCGCCCCCGCGCACGTCCGCGTGGTCTCTTGTCACGGCACGGCACTGATCGTCCGCTGACCGCGCGGGCCGACGGCGAGAAGAAGCGGGAAAGGAAGAGGAGAAGCCGATGAAGGAGCACGGATTTCGTTTCCAGGCCATCGCGTCCGTCGCGCTGGCGATGACGGTCTACGTCTCGCCGACGGGCGTTGACACGAACCCGGGCACCCGGGACGCGCCGCTGCGGACGCTCGAAGCCGCGCGCGATGCGGTGCGCCGGTCGCGCGCCGGCCGGCCGGA
>URIT01000010.1 GCA_900547945.1 uncultured bacterium | reverse complement strand
CCGCCGGACAGGCCCGCACGCTCCAGGTCGGGGACGGGAAGTCCGCACGGCCCCCCTGTACAGCGTCCGTCCCGGCCAACGCCACAATCGCCGTAAGAAGCAAAGAGATTTTTCTCATCGTCGTTCTCCTCCCATCCCCTTTATTTCACGATCAGGATGAACCCCTGCTTCGCGAAGAGAAGCCCCGAAGCGTCCGCCCGGGCAAGCGCCCATGTCGAGCCCGGATCGCCGTCGAACGAAAGCGTCCAGTTCTTCAGGTTCTCAGTACCCGCACAGTCCTCGAACGAGCAGGGTATCGTGAACGCGCGTCCCGCATCGATCGGCACCTCGACCGTCAGCGTTCCCGTCGGAGCGAAGTCGACACCCCGGAAGGTGCCCGCCCAGTCGACGCCGACGGAGAGCCCCGTCGCGGCCGGTTCGCCGCGCACCTCAAGTGTCGCCCCCGTCGCGACCGCAACCGTCCCCAGCGTCCGTCCCTTCACGCATATTCCGTCCTCGGAGTCAATCGGGAAGCCCGTGGAGGCGCCATCGTATGGACGCGCATCCGAGAGCCAGTAGTTCTGCCCGGTACGGCAGGTGAGGTAGCCGGATTTTGCATCCAGTGTCCGCCATGCCCGGCCGTCCGGACTCCCCTCCAGGGTCCAGTCGGTCACCGTCCACTTGAAGGGCTCTTCCTTCGTGTCTTCGTACCAGCCGCTGACCAGGTCGTAGCCGCAGACCGTTGCCTCAGACGGCAGCCGGAAGACAAGCGCCGTGCCCAGCGGCCAGCGTGCCGTCGTGTTGTCCACATACTCCGTGAAGAGGTTTCCCGGCGGAAACCGTTTCACGAAAGCGTCGCCCGCAGCATCCAGGGCGACCTGTCCGGGTTCAAGGGCATCGAACGCCCTCTCGTTGGCCACCGCGTTGTAGGCGATGCCGCGGGCGACGTCCCGGTGCTCCGCGTCGAAGAGCGCGAGATGCCCCAGCACGGCCGTCTGCTCCGCCTCGCTGTAGAGTTTCAGGGGCGTGAAGCGGAACCAGGAAAGCGCCGGCGAAAAGTTCATCTTCAAGACACCGGCGCGCACGGTCACGCCGCCGTCGGTCTCAAGGTTTCCGTCCAGTTCCCACGTCCCGGTCCCCTCTTTGACGACGGAGACCGTACCGACGCCGTTCGTGACGTCCAGAAGACGGCTGTTCGTTCCGTCACCGTCGAGGTAGAGATGGTTGACGCCCGGCTCAAGGGCCGTCACGCCGCACAGGGTCAGGCGTCCGCCTGCGGAGGAGGCGTTGCGCAGACGGGCCGCGCCGCGAATCGCGATCGGGCGCGTCAAGGCTCTGGCGTCGGTGTCGCCCACGTAGGAGAAGACGGCGAGCGACGGCGAAGGCTCCGTTCCGCCATCGCCGAGCAGGTACGCATACGGCACAGCCTTTGCGTCGTCGCGCGTACCGCTGTACGGTGCGTGAAGCACGGTCGCGTATCCCAGCGAACAGGCCGTGCCGGCTTCCGCAAGCGATTCGTACTCAAGCGTGCCGGATTCGACGGAAATGGCGCCCTTGAAGGCTGCGGCCCTTGCCAGGAAACGCCAACACCCGGATCCGCGCTTCGTGATGTGGACTGCCGCGCCGGACGGCTCGGAAAAAGTTCCCTGCAAGGAACAGGGAACGGTATTCGAACCCGACAGCACAAGACGCATCATGAAATCCCGATGGACGCTATCGCGCGTGAACGGCCCGGTGAACGTGACGCCGCCCTGCGCACCGCCATCCAGCGTGAACGCACCCTGCGGGTCGCTCGTGAACGTGAACTGCCGCGCGGTTGTCTCGCCCGGCGCGCCGAGGTAGAGAAGCGTCGCGTCGCCGTGTCCCTGCATCCAGACGCGCGACGTGCCGAACGACCCAGCCTCCGAACCCTCGCCAAAGGACGCAACGCCCATGATGCCGCGCTGCAGGCGGAAGTCCCTGCGGCTTTCACCCGACGGCTTCAGAAGACGCTGGTTTCCGCCGTTCAACGTGAAGGCGAGGTTTTCCGGAACAGTCCCGCTGAATGTGAAGGCCCGGCCGTCCGCAGCCCCCACAAGAACGAGCTGCTGTGCCTTCGTCGTGTCCGCCTCCGGATGCACGACGAACGTGCCGTCGCCGGAGATCCCGCGTACCGTCAAGTTTCCGCTGCGCGGCAGGCAGACGACGCCGGGGCTCGCGATCTCAAGAGGCGGCAGGGGACGCGAGGCGGCATCGGTGAAGTCCGCCGCCATCTCGACGCGACCACCGCGTACGACGATCCGGCACATCCGGGAAGGGTCCGGCGGAAGGACGACCGTGCCCGCTTCAAAGGCAAATCCGCCCGCCATGGAGGATTTGGGCGAGCGGAAGACCAGCTTTCCGCTCCCCTTCCGCACGACGGCACCGTCTCCCGCCAGGGCGGTCGCAACCTCGTAATCCTTATCCAGGTCAAGCGTCAGCACGGTCGCCGTCCCGCGTGTAACGGCGTACTCGGCCCGCATGAGAACGGGCATCTCCGCATCCGTCACGGTCACGGAAGCCCGAATGTTGATGTCATCGCCAGCCTGAGGCATCGCGCCGTCTTTCCAGCGCGTCTGGTCCGTCCAGGCGCCGGTGCCGCCCTCCGCGTCCGTCAGGAGCGTACAGGACGCGGCGCCACAGGGAAGGACGGCAAACGGAACAGCCAGCATGAAGGCTGCCGCCACAATCAGATCTCGTTTCATAGGGGGCTTTCCTTTATAATGTTTACAATGGCAGATGGACGACAACACAAGTGTAGCACAGGCCCACGCATGTTTTCAGCACGAATTAAATACGCTTTCAGGCAAGTTGACGCCATGCACCTGGAACTGCTATACTCCCGCGCATGAAGAGATTCCCTCCTCGTGCCCGCAAGGTCTTGTTGGCACTCGAAATGAGCAACGCGGCCGGACGCCAACAGCTCGTCGGCATCTTCCGCTTTCTCGGCGCGGGCATCGGATGGGATGTCCGGATCAACCAGCCGGCGACCGAACTGACGGCGGCGTCCGCGAGAATGGTCCTCCAGAACCGCTTCGACGGCATCATCACCGCGCTTCCCTGCGCGGAAAGCGTTCGCGCACGGCTCGCACGGGCCAACATTCCGACCGTCCTCCTCGACATTCCGTACGACGGGTTTCCGCGCGCCACGACGAGCCGGCTGGATATCGACGACATGGAAATCGCCGGAAACGCAGCCCGCTATTTCATCCAGCAGAACCACTTCGCGGACTTCGCGTTTGTTGGGAACGACGATGGCGAGAATTGGCTCAAACGCCGCAGGCAGGCGTTTCGCCGCGCACTGCTCCGGCTCGGGCACACCGCCAAGTACCTGAGCGGATCCACGCCCACCGAAGGTGGCACGCATGTCGCGGCCCTCGCACAGGGGCTTGCCGCGCTTGCGAAGCCCGCCGCCGTCTTCTGCGCAAACGACACCTACGCCGTCCACACGTTGGATGCCTGCCGGCGGGCCGGACTCGCCGTGCCAGGCCAGATCGCGATTCTCGGCGTCGACGACGATGAGTACATCTGCAACCTTTCCAGACCGCCCCTCTCCAGCATCCGCCCCGACTTCGAGAACCAGGGCTTCCAGGCCGCAAACGAACTCGCGCGGCTCATGGACGGCCGGCATCGCGGGCGGATACGCCGCATCGCCCTTCCGTCGGCCGTGACCGAACGGGCCTCGACCCGTCAGATTCCGTCCCAAAAGGCGCTCGTCAACCGTGCCAAGGACTTCATCAAGCTCAATGCCCGGCATCCGATTTCCGTCGGGGACGTTGTCGTCCACCTGGGTGTCTCCCGGCGGCTCGCCGACCTGCGCTTCCGTGAGGTCGAGAACCGGTCAATCCACGAGACGATCACGTTCTACCGGCTCGCGCACGTCAAACGGCTCCTGCGGGAGACACAGTTGTCCATCGGCCAGATTACGCATCTCTGCCGCTTCACCCGCGCCGCCACGCTCAAGGAGCTTTTCCTCAAGAAGGAAAGGATGTCCATGCGCGACTACCGATCTTCCGTGCAGGCGGCGGGCAAAACGGGCCCCGGACAGCGCCCCAAGGACCCTTAACGACGTCCATGCACGCGATGGGCCGGATTCGGCGCATGGTGCCCCTTCGAACGCTGTGACGCCCTTTCCGCCATTGTCGGGCCGCCGATGTCGCCCGCGCCAATGCAGACGATGTTTCTGTTCATCTCTCGCAGAACGGCGCCTAGACGCGGTAGAACGCCTCCCAGCCCTTGCGCGGCGTGCCCTTCGAGCCCTTCAGGCGAGAGGCCGAAGAAGTTGCCGGGGTTGAGCGTGCGCTTCTTGTCCACCACGGACCCCTTCGCCGCCGGGATGTCCTTCCCCCACTCCACCGCGCGGTGCCCCTTCGGGAGCGCGGGCAGGTTCTTCACGCCCTCGTACCATTCGAGGTCGACGGCGGGACGGCGGCCTTCGCCGCGCCCTGCATCCCCACGCACCCGACATCCATGACAGACAGTATACCACATTGGCCTTTCGGAGATGCGCCAGGATCGGACGGAAAAAACGGACGGCGCGGACCTACCGGGCGCGGGGGTGCGCCTTCATGTATTCGTCCTTCAACCGCTCAATGGAGACATGCGTGTAGATCTGCGTCGTCGCGAGGGAGGAATGCCCCAACATTTCCTGTACGCTGCGCAGGTCGGCACCCGCATCGAGCAGATGCGTCGCGAAGCTGTGGCGCAACTTGTGCGGGGAAAGATCCGCAGGGAGTTCTGCATAGGCGAGCCACACCTTCATGCGGCGTTCGGCCTCGCGCGGCGTGAGGGGACGTCCGTGCTCGCTCAGGAAGAGCGCCGCCGCGTCCCCGCCGCCGTCCGGCCAGAGCGTCGCGGACTGCGCGCGCGCCGCCTGGAGCGCCTTGCGGGCGGGCTTGCCGAGGATGCAGAGACGCTGCTTCGCGCCCTTTCCCGTCACAACCACGCCACCGTTCGCGAAATCGATCTGCCGCCAGACGAGCGGCGTCACCTCGGAGATGCGGCATCCGGTCGAATAGAGCGTTTCGAAGAGGGCGGCGTCGCGCAGCCGCACGTACACATCCAGGGGCGTGACGGCGAGCCCCGCCCGTCGGCGCGCGCGGAGGTCGTCCAGCGGCGCCGCGAGGAAGCGCGCGACCTCCTCGACGGTGAGGACCTTCGGGAGGGGCTTGGGCAGCTTCGGACCGCGCAGACCGAGAAACGGATTCCGGGGGACCAGGCCCTCGCGGACCAGGAACGTGAAGAACGCCCGCAGGGATGCGAGCTTCCGGCGCGTCGTCGCGGGGCGCGCGCCCTCCTGCGCGAACGCCATGAGGAACCCGCGCGCGTCTTCCGGCGTCACCGCGCGCCACGGAAACGGCGTTTTCCCCCCGGCACCCCAGCGGAAAGCCGCGAACTGCGCGATGTCCTGCTCATACCCGGCGGCCGTGTGGGCGGAGGCGTTCCGCTCCGCGAGCAGATGCGCGCGGAAACGGCGCACGGCGCCATCCCCGCGCGTGGCGGCGTTCACCGGGCATGGCGGCGCGAGGCTCATGCACCCGCGCGCTTCCGGGAGGTCCGCCGCTCGGCGCGGGCCGCCGCCTTCGCGTCCTTCTCCGCGTCGCCCGCCTTCTCGTGCTGCGGCAGCTCGCGGAGGCCGAGACGGTCCGCCACCTCCTCGAAGGCCGGGATCTGCGCCTTGTAGTTCACGCACACGCGGCGGAGCGCGAGCACCTGGCGCGGCGAGAGCGAACTGCGGCGCGCGTACTGGTCGCGCAGGGACGAGACGAATTCCTGGTCGTTGTAGGTGCGGCGGCCGCGGCGCACGGGCTCCTTCCACTCCGTGACGCTTTCGAGCAGCTTCAGCAGCTCGGGCACGGCGGGGTCGACCGGCGCGATCTCGAAGCCGCCCGGCACGTACGGCGCGAGGCGGGCACGCACCTGCTCCGCGTCGTCGAGCGCGCCCGCGTTCTCGCCCACGCTGCGGGCGAGGATCTGGAACTGCTTCTCGGAGAGGAGACGCCCGCGGTCCACCTGCTCGCGCAGGGAGTTGAGGAACGGGTTCTTCGTGAGGCCGCCGATACGGTCGATCGTCTGGAAGCACCACTTCACGAGGTCCTCGGAGGGGGAGTTCTTCACGCGGTCGAGGTCGGGTCCGTAGCCGAGGTCCACGAGCTTGATCTCACCGTCCGGTATCTGGTCGCGGTAGGCGATCGCGAGCTTCACGAGGGCCTGGAGCTGGCGGTCCGTCACCGCCTGCTTGTTCTCGGCGAGCTGCTTGCGCACGGATTCGACGAAGCCGTGGTCGTCGTAGACGCGGTTGCCGTTCCGCACGGCCGGCCGCCACTGCCGGACCTGGTCCAGGAGGGCGAAGAGCTGTTCGAACTTGTCGGATGCGGGAGGCGGTTCCTTCGCCGCTTCCAGCCAGGCGGTGAACTTGCGGTAGAAGTCGGAGAGCATGCCGTTCCCGCGTACCGTTCCCTCCTCCACCTTGTCGAGTTCGCCTTCCATCTCGGCCGTGTAGCCCACGTTGAAGAGGGGGGCAAGCTTCTTGACGAGCCAGTCGTTCACGTCCATGCCGCGCTGGGTGGGCACGAGCTGGCGCGCCTCGCGCGTCGCGTACTGGCGGTCGATGAGCACCTCGATGGTCTGCGCGTAGGTGGAGGGGCGGCCGACGCCGTTCTCCTCCAGCGCCTTGACGAGCGAAGCCTCGCTGAAGCGCGCCGGCGGCTTCGTCTCCTTGCGGTCCGAGAGCCACCGGAGCGGCACGAGGGCGTCCCCCTCGGCAAGCGGCGGCAACACCTTCACCTCGTCGCTCTCATCGTCCGCCGCGTCCTTGTCCTTCGCCTTGTCCTTCTTCGCGGCGGCGGTTTTCATCACGGCGAGGAAGCCCTCGAATTCGACGGCGGTCGTGGAGGCCGTGAAGAGGTAGGAGTGGCGGAGCGCATCCTTCTCGGCCTCAATGCCCACCGTCTTCTGCACGAGCCGCGCGTCAGCCATCTGCGAGGCCAGGAAGCGGCGCCAGATGAGGTCGTAGAGCTTGGCGGCGGAGGGATCGAGATCCAACGCGCCGGGACGCTTCGCGACATCCGTGGGGCGGATCGCCTCGTGCGCCTCCTGCGCGCCGGCCTTGGACCGGTAGACGTTCGGCTTCGCGGGCACGAATGCCGCGCCGAAATCCTGCTCGATCTGCTTCCGCGCGGCCTCGCGGGCGACGGCCGCGATGTTCACGCTGTCCGTTCGCATGTAGGTGATGAGACCGGCCTCGTAGAGCTTCTGGGCGATCACCATCGTGCGGTGGGGCGAGAAGCCGCACACGCTCGACGCGGCCTGCTGGAGGGTGGACGTGGTGAACGGCGGATAGGGATGGCGCGTCTTCGGCTGCATCTTCACCGAGACGACGCGCAGCGACGAACCGTCCAGGTCATCCACGTAGGTCGCCGCCTGTCCCTGGTCCTTCACGTCCGGCTTTTCGCCGTCCAGGCGCGCGAGCTTGGCGACGAACGCGGTTTCCTTCGGCCCCTTCGCGGCCTCGACGCCGAGCACCCAGTACGCGACGGGCTTGAACGCGGCGATTTCGCGCTCGCGCTCGACCAGGAGGCGCAGCGCGACGCTCTGCACACGCCCCGCGCTGAGCGAATAGCCGTACTGGAGGTTCCGCCACAGGAGCGGGGACACCTTGAAGCCCACGAGCCGGTCGAGGATGCGGCGCGCCTGCTGCGCGTCGACGCGCGCCATGTTCAGCGTGCCCGGGTTCGCCACGGCGGAACACACCGCGTTCTTCGTGATTTCGTTGTAGGTGACGCGGTGGACGGGCTTGCCCTTCGTGACGTCGGCCAGCACCTCGCCGAGATGCCAGGCGATGGCCTCTCCCTCACGGTCGGGATCGGGCGCGAGGAAAACCTCGTCCGAGGTCGTGGCGGCCTTGCGCAGATCCTCGACGACCTTCTTCTTGTCAGGAGAAATCTCGTAGCTCGGCGTGAACGTCCATGCGTCGGTTTTGCCCGCCTCCGGCACGATCTTGATCGAAAGCCCCTTCTTGGGGAGGTCCCGGATATGCCCGACGGACGACTTGACGGTGAATGCGTCGCCCAGATACTTCGCAATCGTCTTCGCCTTCGCGGGCGATTCCACAATTAACAGCTTCTTGCTCATTTCCTTACACTCTTCTCTCTTTATGCGGGCGCATATTTTACGATATGGAGGACGGAAAATCTAGCGCGAAAAACTAGATTTTTTGCGCCGTCGCCACACGGTTTCCGGGCAGGAACCGAATGCGTCCCTTGAGGCGCAGCCCCACCAGGACCGCGTTCGCGTGCGCGGCGCCCATGCCCACGCCGCGCGCCAGGGCGTCCACCGTCGTCCCGCCCTCCGGAATCGCCCCGAGAAGGGACGCCTCCTCCAGCGAGAGCCGCACCTCCGGAAGGGCCGCGCGGGGCCGGGAACGGGCTTTCGGCGCGGGGGATGGCGGCGACGGGGGGTGTGCCCGGACAGCCGGGGGCGCAGGCGGCGACGGCGTTCCCGCACCGCCCAGCGGCGTCAGCTCCTCCACGATGTCGTCCACGCCCGTCACCATGCGCGCCCCCTCGCGGATGAGATGGAGACAGCCCGCCGAGGTCTTCCAGTCGATCCGACCCGGCACGGCCATCACGGCACGCGCCTGTTCGAGCGCCCGCGCGCAGGTGATGAGCGTGCCGCTGTGCAGGGGGCATTCCACCGCGACGACACCCCGGGAGAGACCGGAGACGATGCGGTTGCGCTGGGGAAAGGTCTGCGGGTCTGGACTCCGCCCGAACGGGAACTCGCTCACCACGCACCCGCCCTTCTCCACCATTTCACGCGCAAGCGCGCGGTTCTCGGTGGGGTAGAACATGTCCAGCGCGCCGCCGAGCACGCCCACCGTGACGCCCCCACCCGCCAGCGCGCCACGGTGCGCCGCCGCGTCGATGCCGCGCGCAAGTCCCGAAACGACCACCCAGCCGCGCTGGGCCAGACCGAATGCGAAGCGCTCGGCCACGTCGCGCCCATAGGCCGTCGCGGCGCGCGTCCCCACCAGCGCCACGCCCGGGTGGGCAAGCGCGGTGGGGTCTCCCACCACATAGAGGGCAAGCGGGGGCGAGGCGATCGTGCCGAGCTGGGGCGGATAGTCGGGATCGATTTCGGTGACGATCCGTACATGCATTTTCTCGGCCCGCTCAAGTTCGCGCGCCCAGTCCGGCTCACGCCCCTCCCAGTCCTGTTTCCGGGGGTAGCGTTCATACGCCGCCGCAACGCTGCCCCCCGCCTCCGCGGCGAGACGGGCCACCGTCACGGCGCCGACTGCGGGAATCATGTTGAAGGCAATCCGCGCCTCTCGCTCCGTCATGCGTGTACTCCTTTCGGGTTCGACACCATGATAGCAGAAAACGCGGAGAAATGTGTCAAGGAAAACGTCAAATATGCGTCAAAAAAATGTGAGGACGGGAGGGGCGCGCTCCCGCGCGACCGGGCGGATAGGATAAAGAAAAAACGCCGACCAAAAGGCCGACGTTTTCCGAATGGCAGTCCCAATGAGAGTCGAACTCATCTTACAGGCATGAAAAGCCCGTGTCCTAACCGATAGACGATGGGACCGTCTGGCGTGAACAGGCAGGGAGTATATCAAAAGCCATCGCCCGGCGCAAGGGTCCGCGACAAAAATTTCGCCCGCACCCAAAGCGGCACGCTGCGCAGCTTAAAGCCGCGCAACGGCGATTGAACCATTCAAGGCCGAAGGCCGACTTAACCCGCTTTCTGCTCCTGGATGAGCTTGCCGATCTTGAGCATGCGCTCGTTCAGGTCGCCGAAGGTGACGTCGTTCGAGTAGACGTCCTTGTAGTAGGAATACGCCTTCTCGTAGTCCTTCGCCTCCTCGGCGCAGAGGCCGAGCTGGTAGACGACCTTCTTCTTGAGGTCGTCCATCGTGGGGATCTGGTCGCGCGCCGTTTCGAGCTGCATGACGGCCATGTCGCGCTGGCCCTTCTTCAGGAAGCACATCGCGAGGTAGTAGAGCGCCTGGAGACGGTCCTTCGGGGACTTCTGGGCAAGCTGGAGGTGCTGCACGGCCTCGTCGTAGAACGTCGGGTCCTGGTCGCCGTAGATGTAGTACTGGTAGCCGAGCTCGAAGCGCAGATGGAGGTCGTTCGGATAGCGCTCGACGCGCGTGGCGAGGTCGTCGAACACGAACTGGTTCTTCTCCACTTCCAGGTTGTCCGCCTCCTCCGTGCGCCCCTCCTTGCGCAGCTGCTCGATCTGGTACTCGTAGTTCGCGGCCTGCACCATCGAGAGCATGCGGTCCAGCTCCGGGTCGGCCTGGCTGACCGTCTGGGCCTTCTGCAGCGTCTCGACGGCCTCCGCAAAGCGCTTGTTCTGCATGTAGATGCGCGCGAGCGCGCGGTAGAAGTTGAGGTTGTTCGGCTCGCGCGCGATGGCGGCCTTCTTCTCCGCGATCATCGCCTCGGCGTCGTCGCCCGCGACGATGGCCTTGTTCGCCTGGTTGATCTTCTTCGCCTGCTCGGCGTTCGCGAGGATCGCCTGGTAGCCGCCCTTCTTGCCGACCGTGTCGCTCCAGCCGGCGGACATCGTACTCTGCGCCTCGGCGTTCTTCAGGAGCTGGAGGATGCGCTGGTCTCCGGGCTTGAGCTGGGAAAGCTTCACATAGGCGTCGCGCGCCTTGTCGTAGCGCTTCGCGACCATGTAGTACTGCGCCACGCGCTCCAGCAGGTTCACGTCGCCGTGGCTGCAGGAGTAGGCGGCCTCGACGGAAATCGCGGCGGCCTCCGGCTTGCCCGCCGCCTCGGCGGCCTTGACGGCGCACTCGATGTTGTCCGGATCGAGCGGATTGATGCCCAGCAGCTTCTCCGCCTCGGCCATCGCCTCGTCGCCCTTGCCTTTCTTCACGAGGGAGAGGATCTTCGCGCGCTTGCCCATGTTGGAAAGGCTCTGGAGCTTCAGCGCGAAGCCGGACGGCGGATTCTCGCGGAACTTGGCGATCTGGGCCGCACGCAGCAGACGGCGGGTTTCCAGCAGGTCGGGCATGGCGTCAAGCGCCTGGGAGAGCAGTTCCACGGCGAGGTCGTACCGCCTGGCCTCAAGCGCCTGCCGCCCGCGGTTCGTGAAATTCTGTGCCTTCTGTGCAAGTACGTCGTTTGCCATAATGCTCCTTCTGATAAACTGGTCTCAGATTATACCACGCCACGCGCCTTCGTGCAATCCGGTTGGGCCGCAATTCACGCCAGGCCCTGCTTTTGCGGAGCCTTCTTCTTCAGCTTCGCGATCTGGTCGCGGAGGTAGGCGGCGCGTTCGAACTCCAGCGCGTCGGCCGCCTGCAGCATTTCCTCCTGGAGGGCGGCGAGCGTCTCCTGGACATCGTACGTCTCGGGCTTCTCGGCCACGGCGGCATACTCGGCCTTCCGCGCCTCGGAGTAGACGTAGGCCGTCTCGTTGAGGGCGCGCTTCACGCTCTTCGGCGTGATGTGGTGCGCGGTGTTGTAGGCGACCTGCCGCTTCCGGTGGCTGCGCGTGATGCGGAGGAGGTCGCGGATGGCGTCCGTCTCGTGGTCGCAGTAGAGAATGACGCGGCCGTTCACGTGGCGGGCGCAGCGGCCCGCCGTCTGCACGAGCGAGGTGGTGGAGCGCAGGAAGCCCTCCTTGTCCGCATCGAGGATCGCGACGAGGGCGACTTCCGGGAAGTCCAGGCCCTCGCGCAGCAGGTTGATGCCGATCAGGCAGTCGAACGCGCCCTTTCGGAGGCGGCCGAGGATCGCGACGCGCTCCAGGGCGTCGATGCCGCTGTGCAGGTACTCGACGCGCAGCCCCGTCTCGTGGAGGTAGGCCGTCAGATCCTCCGCGCTGCGCTTCGTGAGCGTCGTCACGAGCACGCGGTCGCCCTTCGCCGCGACGGCGCGGATCTCCGCCATGAGGTCGTCGATCTGCCCCTTGAGCGGACGCAGCTCGACCTCGGGGTCGAGGAGGCCGGTCGGGCGGATGACCTGCTCGGCGACGGTCTTCGCGACGCCGTACTCGTAGTCTCCCGGCGTCGCGCTCGTGAAGACGATCTGGTGGACCTTCCTCTCGAACTCGGGGAAGGTGAGCGGACGGTTGTCCTTCGCGCTCGGCAGGCGGAACCCGTAGTCGACGAGCTTCTGCTTGCGCGCCTGGTCGCCGTTGTACATCGCCCGCAGCTGCGGCACGGCGACGTGGCTCTCGTCGATGATCGTGAGGAAGTCGTCCGGGAAGTAGTCGAGCAGGCACTCCGGCGGCTCGCCCGGCGCGCGGCCGGTGAGCGGACGCGAGTAGTTCTCGATGCCGTTGCAGTAGCCGAGCTGCCGCATCATCTCGATGTCGTACTCGGTGCGCTCGCGGAGGCGCTGCGCCTCCAGGTATTTCTTCGCGCCCTCGAAGTCCGCAAGCCTCTCCTTCAATTCCGCCTCGATGCGCCCGTAGGCGGCCTCCATCTTGTCCTTCGGCATCACGAACTGCTTGGCGGGCGTGACGACGGCGGCGGGCATCGCGACGCCCATGCGGAAGTCGGGCACCGAGAGCGCGTGGATGGCGTCGATCTCGTCGCCGAAGAAGTCGACGCGGATCCCCTCCGTCGCGTAGGCGGGGAAGATGTCCACCGTGTCGCCGCGTACGCGGAAGTTGCCGGGCGCGTAGTCAAGGTCGTTGCGCGTGTACTGCGCGGCGACGAGGCGTGCGACGAGGTCGCCGCGCCCGCACGTGTCCCCGACGGCGAACTTCACGGCGAGGTCGCGGTATTCGGTCGATTCGCCGAGGCCGTAGATGCAGCTCACGGAGGCGACGACGATCACGTCGCGCCGGGCGATGAGCGCGTTCGTCGCGGCGAGGCGGTAGCGCTCGATCTCCTCGTTGACGGCGGCGTCCTTCTCGATGTAGGTGTCCGTCTGCGGGATGTACGCCTCGGGCTGGTAGTAGTCGTAGTAGCTGATGAAGTACTCGACGGCGTTCTCGGGGAAGAAGCCCTTCAGTTCGGTGAAGAGCTGCGCGGCGAGCGTCTTGTTGTGGGAGAGGACGAGCGTGGGGCGGTTCCAGCGCTGGATGAGGTTCGCCATCGTGAACGTCTTGCCGCTGCCGGTGACGCCCTGGAGGATGAGGCGGTCCTCGCCGCGCGCGAGCCCGCGCACGAGCGCGTCGATGGCCTCGGGCTGGTCGCCCGTCGGCCTGAAGTCCGAGACGAGCTTGAAGAGCGGCATGCCCATCGCGTCACCCCTTCGTGCCGTCGGGTTGGGGCACGTCGAACATGCGACGCAGGGCGGCGAGCTGGTCGGGGTCGCCGATCACGCGCGCCTCGTCGTCCGGCTCGAAGCACCAGCTCGCGCCGGGGTTGCGGAAGAGGTCCGCGCCCCGCCGGACCGCGACGACGCTCGCCCCCGTCTTCGCGCGGATGTCGAGCGACTTGATCGTCTCGCCGACGGCGGGCGAGCCGGGCGCGATCTTCAGGAGCGCGTAGTAGTCCCCCGGCACCGTGAGCGTGACGGACTTCGCGTCGTCCGCCGTCTTCCGCCGCGCGTCCCGCCGCTTCTCCGCCGCCAGCGCCTCGTTGAAGCGGTAGCCCGCCTGGCGCCCCGCGCGCCGGAAGAACTTCCAGCCGAACGCGGCGACGCCCAGCAGGAGCGCCCACACGCCGCCCCGCACGAGCGGGTGGTGCGGCAGCAGGTTCACGTTCATCATCACGATCTGCGCGAAGGCGAGCAGCACGACGAGCGAGACGGTGAAGAACGTGACGACGCGCTGGACGGCCGTCTTCCACCTCTTCGAGTGGCGCAGGCCCGTGAGGACGGCCGCGATGTCGCGCCCCAGCGACTGGGCAAGGCCCACGGAAGGCGCGAGCATCGAAATGAAGAAGAGGTTCGCGCCGAGGCAGAAGAAGACGCGCTTGTTCGCCTCGAAGAACGTCGAGAACGCCCCGTAGTCCACGCCGCTGAGCATGCTCGCGCCGATCTCCACGCCGAGGTTCAGCGCGGCGATCACGCCGAGCCACACGACGCGCGAGCGCAGGTGCCGCTGCAGGCGGGACGGCACCGCCGCCGTGCGGAAGCGCGTGAGCCAGGCGCCGTACGCCGAGAGCCACCCGCTCACGCGCGTCGGCAGGTGCCGCTCACACCAGTCGCCCACGGGGTCGGAGATGCGCAGCATGACGGGGTTGAGGATCGTCGTCAGCAGCGAGACACCCACCACGATCTGGTACATCGGGTTCGACAGGTCGCCCGTGCAGGTCATGTAGATGAGCGCCACCATGAACGCGAACTCGCCGATCTGCGCGAGACCGAACCCCGTCTGGATCGCGTCCTTCAGCCGCTGCCCCGTGAGGATCGACATCGTGAAGCAGTTCACCCCCTTGCCGACGATCACGAGGAGCGCGAGCCCAAGGATGACGGGCAGGTGCCGCAGGCACACCGCCGGGTCGACGAGGAGGCCGATCGTCACGAAGAAGACGGCCGCGAACATGTTCCGGAGCGGGGCGGCGAGTTCGTGCAGGCGGCTGCGCACCTCCGTCGAGGCGCCGAGGATGCCCACCAGGAACGCCCCCAGCGCAAGCGAGTAGTCGAGCTTGTAGGCGACGTAGCTCACGAGGAAGCAGCATCCGAGGAGCGCGAGGAGCAGCGCCTCGTCGTCCTTCATGCGCCCCACCCGGTTCAGGAGGCGCGGCACGAGGATGAGCCCGATGACGACGACGCCGATGAAGAAGAGGAGAAGCCCGCCGAGGGAGACGCCCACGGCCCCGAGGCTCATTCCCTTCCCGGTCGCGACGCCCGTGATGAGCGCGATGATGCCGACGCAGAGAATGTCCTCGCAGATCGTCGTGCCGAAGATGAAGCGCACGAAGGGCCGGTCGCTCCACTTCATCTCCTCGATCGTCTTCGCGAGGAGCGTCGTCGCGGAATCGCAGATCGCCGCGCCGAGGAAGAGGGACTGCACGTGGTTCCACCCGAGCAGGTTGCGCCCCACGGTGTAGCCGAGCCAGATCATCACCACCGAGTCGAAGAGCGCCGTGGGCACCGTCACGTGCTTGATCTTCTGCATCTCGCCCGCGCTGAACTCCAGCCCCAGCGTGAACATGAGGAACACGATGCCGAGCTGCCCGATGGCGCCGATGGACTTCGGGTCCACGAGGAACGACCCGCCCCACGTGTGTTCGCTCATGAACACGCCCGCGAGCAGGTAGCCGATCACCTTCGGCCAGTGGAGGCGCGCGAAGACGACCGAGACGCAGCCCACCACCGCCATCATCACGGCGAGGTCCTGGAAGAAGGACGATTCGTTCACTTCACGCGACCCTCCACAAACGGACGGGGACGGTACACGGACCCGTCCGGGTTCTCAAGCAGATAGCTGACCGGCCCCACGGCCTGTCCCTTCCAATCGTACGGCGCGGCGTTGTAGTTCGAGACGATCTTCGAGCCGTCGCCGAACGTCGTGCGGAAGACGCCGGGCGCGAGCGTGTCGTGGCGCGTCATCTGCTCCTTCTGGAGGTGGCGCACGGGTACGAACTCGTCCCACGCCTTCCTGATGCGCGGCACGTCCGCGAACTTGTAGGTGTAGAAGATCGGGCGGCCGCCGAACTCCACGATCTTGAGCGCGACGCGCGGGTCCTCCACGCCGTCGCCCTCCATCCAGCGCGGGTCGCCGCTCTTCTCCAGCTTGTAGAGGCACTTGCCGCGCGTATGGTTCTGGCACCAGCGGTCCGACGTGTAGAGGATGATGCCGTGGTAGACGAGCTCCCAGAGCGGGTAGACGCCCGTCGCGAGCTTCGGCAGCTTGCCCTCGTCCAGCAGCTTGAGGTCGCGCTCGACGTAGTTGATGTAGTCGAGGTTCCCCGCCACGTGGTCGTAGCCCGACTCGCTCGCCGCGCCGCCCATCAGCCGCCGCCCCTCCGCGAGAATCGTGTTCTGGAACGCCGCCATCTGCTCCGGCGTGCAGGGATGCCTTGGGTCGCCGCAGCGCTGCGGATAGGTGGCGGAGTAGACGTCGATGTAGTGCGGGCCGCGGATGCCGAGGGCCGCCATCGCCTTCATCTCCTGCGGCAGCCAATGCTCCCAGGCGTACTTCTGGCACACCCAGTAGCACTGGCCGCCGGCCCAGAGCCCGCCCTTGTCGAGCGCGCCGTCCGCGCGCTTGCACACCCAGTCCTCGCTCCACAGGCGCGAGCACATGTAGCCGTCCGTGTTGCTCGCGTGGAGCGCGAACTGGTAGCCGAGCGTCCGGGCCTTCTCGACCAGCCGCCCGAACGCCTCCGCGCCGCCCGCCTCCGCGCCAATCGGGAAGTGGCCCGGCACGCGCCCGTCGTAGCCGCCGTCCTGCCAGCCGGCCGAGCAGATCGAGAGCTTGTCCACGCCCGCGTCCTTCAGCGCCTGGAGGAACTCCTCCGTCACGCCGAAGGGCATGTGGACGACGACCGGCGGCTCCTCGCCGCGCTTGAAGAAGAGCTTCGCGTCCTGCGCGTCGGGGATCGGCTTCGCAGCGTGCGTCTGGATGCGCACGACGATCGCGTCGCAGAGGTAGGCAAGCTCGGGGCTCTCCTTCAGGCGGTCCTTGATCGTCCGCACCGCGCCCCGCTCCAGCTGGTACGCCCGGTAGGCGTGGGCGAGGCCGTTGTAGTCGGCCGCCGCGCCCGTGAGCGGACGGTAGTCGACGACGATGTCGTCGTAGGCGTTCGTGAAGAACGCCTTCACCCGGTCGCAGCGGAACCGGGGGAACGTCTCGTAGGCCCCCTTCTGCGCGACGGTCACGAAGTCGTAGTCGAAGCGCCAGGTCTTCACGTGGCCGTACCAGAGCGTGTCGCCCCGCTTGAGCCCGAAGACGGGCATGAGCTGGCGGTCCTTCACGTAGGCGCCGTCGTCCTGGTCGAGGCGGCCGTACGTGCCGCGCGCCTGGATCCAGTAGCCGTCGTCGCCCTTGCGCGCGCGCATGAACGGCGGCACCACCTCCACGCTCCAGGCATCCGCCGGGATCTCCCCCTTCGGCAGGGTGAAGCGCAGGCCCCCGCCGGCGAGCGGCTGCAGGTCGACGGCGCGCGCCTCAACGCGGGTCGTCTTCTTCGGCGTGCCCCGGCGGATGCGCACCTCCGCCGCCTCGGCGCGCTGCCAGGCGCCCAGCGCGCGGTAGAACGCGGGGTCGACGCCGTGGCCCATGCCGAGGCCGTTGTAGATCCTCTTGTCCCGCGCGGGAATCGCGTTGTAGGCCGCGTAGACGCCGCAGGGCGTGCAGACCGTGTCCGCGAAGCCCGCGACGAGGCGCACGGGGCAGGTGATGCGCGCGGCGAAGTGGACGCCGTCGAAGTACGGCGCCCACCTCTCGGCCGCCGCCCGGTTCTCCGGCTTCTGCGCCTCGACGATCCGGGGCCACCCGCTCTGGCGGCCGTCCTGGCGGAAGCCGAGCAGGTCCGTGATCGCCGGCACGAAGATGCAGCTGCGCGTGAAGTGTCCGTTGAGCCCCGTGAGCATGAGCCCGAAGCCGCCGCCCTGCGACGTGCCCGAGTAGGTGAAGCGCGTGCGGTCCACCTCGGGACGCGCCCAGAGCCAGTTGACGGCGCGGTTGATGCCGAGCAGCGAGGCGTAGTAGAAGTACGCCTCGCGCGACTCGTGGATGCCCGCCTGGCAGTAGCGCGCCACGCCGCGCGGCGCGGCGAACTGCGCGTCCTGCGCCTTGTAGGCCGCCTCGCGCGCCTCGGGCGTCTCCGGCTGCGGATAGCTGTGGACGTTCATCGTGAGCGAGATGCGCCGTCCGTCGCCGCCCGTCCCCGTCGCGCCGATGCCCGCGCCCGGCACGCTCACCTCGACGGGGAACGGCCCCTTCCCCTTCGGCATCGAGAGCCAGCCCCAGACGCGCCGTCCGCCGGCGGAGGCGAAGCTCACCCGGTAGTACGTGCGCTGCGCGTTGGACTTCGCGGGGATCTCCTCCAGGCGCGCGTCGGCGGGCACCGTCGCGTCGAGCGTCTTCACCGCATCCGCCCAGAAGGCGTCGAAGTCCGCCGGACGCGCCGCGCCCGGCGTGATCCTCTCCGGCTCGTAGGCGACGCCCCAGACGAACGGCGCGCCCTGCCCCTTGTTCGCCTCGACCTCCAGGCCCTTCGTGCGGCTCTTCACCTGGAGGCGCAGGAAGCCGGGAACCGCCTGCATCGCCTTCAGGACGAACGGGTTCTCCTGCGCGAGGTCGATCGTCCGCTCCGCGACCTTCCGGCTGCCGAAGTTGTCGAGCGTCGCCCCGAGCGTCCCGGCCCGCAGCGCCGCGCCCGTGGCGGCGTCGCGCGCCGTCACGGTGAACGTCGCCACTTCGCCGCAGCGGTAGAGCGCGTTCGTGTGGTCCGTCTCCACCGTGAACGAAACCTTCTCCGCCCTGGCGGCGGCCGCCAGGCAGCAGAGCGCGCCCAGCCACAGCATGCGCATCGTCATGTCGCGTCAACCTCTCTTTCGCCGCCGGCTCAGCCGAGACGGTATCCCGGACGGTAGGCGTAGTGCAGCAGCTCGTTCGCCTTCGGGCAGTTCGTGAACTTCTCGGCGGCGGGGTCCCATTCGAGGCGCTGCCCCATCCGGTAGGCGATGTTCGCGAGGTGCGCGAAGGTCGTGGAGCGGTGCCCCTCCTCCAGCGAGCAGAGGCACGCGCCGCGGTCCTTCACGCGGTCGAGGAAGTCGCGGATGACGTTGTTCGTGCAGCTCGCGGCGGAGCCGTCGTCGAGCAGCGCCTCCTTGTGCTCGTACGTCTTCTCGGCGAACTTCGGCCCGCGCGGGTTGTTGAACTCGCGCCCCTTCACCGGGCAGATCTCCCAGCCGCTCTGCGAGGCGTAGACCGCCGCGTCGCCGCTGGAAAGCTCCAGCTCGCGCTTGAAGACCGGACGCGAGAGACCGCCCTCGAACACGTCGAACTCCATGATCTTCCCGGAGGCGAACTCGTAGGTGCAGATCATCGTGTCGGGGATCTCGCTGTCGCTGCGCTCGCCCGTGAAGTACTTCCCGCCCACGGCGGTGACCGCGCACGGCGCCGTCTCGCCCATCATCCAGCGCATCGCGTCGAGGTAGTGGACGCCCCAGTTGCCGACCTGGCTCGAAAAGTCCGGGTGCCAGCGGAAGAAGTAGGGCGCCGTCGTGTACTTGTAGGGGCGGTACGCGCGCGGCCCGAGCCAGGCGTCCCAGTTGAAGCCCTTCGGCGGCTCGCAGGGCGGGCACGCCCCGAGGCCGTTCGGGAAGATGTTCGAGCTGCGCGCGGCGCGCCCCATGCGGAACGTCCCGTACCTGCCCGTCTCGATCTCCTTCTTGAGGAGCTGGTAGGGCACGCACCCACGGCGGTTGAGGCCCGTGCAGCACACCTGCCGGTGCGCCTTCTCCACCTCCACCATGCGCCGCCCCTCCGCGACCGTCGCCGTGAGCGGCTTCTCGCAGTAGACGTCCTTGCCCGCGCAGATCGCGTCGATCGTCATGATCGCGTGCCAGTGGTCGGGCGTCGCGATGCAGACGGCGTCGACGTTCCTGTCCTCCAGCAGCCTGCGGTAGTCCGCGTAAAGCCGGCACTGCCCGGCGGCGACGCGCGCGGCGAGCGCCGCCTCGTGCCGCTTGAGGGACCCGTCCTTCGCGGTGAAGGACGGCAGGCGCCCCTTCAGGCCCCATTCGAGGAACTTCGGGTCGAAGTCCTGCTCGCGGCGGTGCAGGTAGGGCTCGTAGACGTCGCAGAGCGCCGTCACCTCCACGTCGGGAAAGTTCATGAAGAGATGCATCAGCTGCGTGCCGCGGTTGCCCACGCCGATGAAGCCCATGCGGATCTTCTGGTCGGCCGCGGCGGCCTTCAGGATGGCGGGCATCGCGACGGCGGCGGCGCCGGCCTTGATGAATTCACGTCTCTGCATCGATCGGTCCTTTCGCTTGGAGGAGTGATTTGTTTAGTATATCACAATCTCCTGCGAGGTGCCGCCCGGTTCTTCCACCTAACACCTAAAACCTACGCTAAAACCTAGAACCTAAAACCTGATCCCCCGCGTTACGCCCGAGGGGACCGTTTTTTTGGTAGACTATCCCGCATGAAGATCGGAATTCTTGCCGCTCTCGCCGTCACAATCGCCTGCCGCGCCGAAACAAACGCCGTTCCAGAGGGAACGACGGTGGAGGCGTCCGCCCTCGCCTTCGACGCGGGGGCCGACCTGCGCGTCCGCCAGGAGATTATGCACAACGTGCCCGGCCTCCCCGGTGCGCCCGGCGCCGTGATGCCGCGCGCCTACAAGGAGATGCAGAACCACATCCGCTACCGTCCCCGCGTGTGGGCCCGCCTCGATACCGAGCGCTTCACCCTCTACGGACGCCTCGTCGACGAGATGCGCGAGTACCCCGTCAAGAACGGCGTCAAGCGCAGGAACCGCAGCTACACCTTCCCCGACGAAGTGGTGCTCGACAACCTCTACCTGGAGGGGCGCGGCCTCTTCGACGGCCTCCTCGACCTGCGCCTCGGCCGCCAGGACCTTCTAGAGAGGGGCCATTCCGTCTTCGGGCTCGACCGCGTCCTCCAGGACGGCACGCCCTACGACGGTTCGCGCTCCTGCTTCGCGGACATGGCGCGTTTCACCTTCCACACCTCCGACACCTCGAAGCTCGACGCCTTCGCGCTCTACGACAACAGCCGCAACGACATCCGCTGGGGCAACCGCCTCTCGCGCGGGCGGCCCCTCACGGCCATCCATCCCGGCGACTCCCCCGACATGGACGAATGGGGCGGCGGCCTCGTCTGGCACGACCGGCTCGTCGACGGACGCCTCCCCTACCAGCTCTACGTCCTCCACAAGCACGCCGAAGCCTACACGGCCCCCGGCGGCGCGCGCGTCCCCGACAAGCAGCTCACGACCGTCGGCGCGCGGGTCCAGCCCGAGGCGAACGACAACCTCTCGTTCGACTTCGACGCCGCCCAGCAGTTCGGCACCCGCTCGAACGGCACCCAGGCCGGCGGCGCGATGGGCTACGCCGCCGTCGACGTCCACAAGGCGAAGTCCTACGCGGGCATCCGCCCCTACACGCGCCTTTCCGCCTACTACCTCTCCGGCGACCGCCGCCGCACGGGCGCCCACGACGGCGATACGGCCTGGGATCCGATGTGGGCGCGCGCGCCGCAGGATTCCGAACTCATGCAGTACGGCACGCTCTACGGCCTCGGCTACTGGAGCAACATGCTCTACGCGAAGCTTACGATCGGCGCCGACCTCGGCGCGCGCCACGCGCTCTGCGCCTATTCCGGGCCCATGTGGGCGGCCGTGCAGGACCGCCTCGGCCACGCCGACGGCTCCGGCGGCAGCCTGTTCAAGGGCGTCCTCTCCGTCGTGCGCTACGACTTCCCGCTCCTCCTCGCGCCGAAGGGCGCAAGGGGCGCGGACCGCTTCGAGATCTTCGGCCACCTCCTCGCGGAGGTCTTCAACCCCGGCGACTACTACGACTCCTCGCGCCCCGCCTACTTCCTCCGCTGGGAACTGACCTTCGCGTTCTAGCGCGAAGGTCCCGCGCCAAAACGACACGCGCCACCTCCTTCGCGTGCCGAGCCAACGGGAGGGACGCGCTCCCGCGCGTCCGTCACCCCTCCACGACGCGGTTGCGGCGGAAGGTGAAAAGGAAGGAAAAGAGCATCAGCGCGGCCGCAAGGACGTAGCTCGCCGCCATGAGGCCGAAGCCGAACTCGAACCCGCGCACGCCCCACTTCTGCGAGAGCCACCCCATCACAACGCCGGAGAGTCCGCCGAAGAAGAACGCGATCATGTTGAGGAGCCCCACGGCCGTCGAACGGTACTTCGGCGCGATGACATCGAAGAGCGAGGCGTGCGTGTTCACCTCGAAGAAGCCACGGAAGACGCCGTAGGCCGCCGCCGCGACGAGCATCGCCGTGAAGGACGGCGCAAGCCCGATCCACACGAGCATCGGCGCGCCCAGGACGAGCGCGAGGATCTGGAAGCCGAGGCGGAAGCGCGGCATCCGCGCGACAAAGCGGTCCGTCACGACGCCCCCCAGCAGGATCGCGCCGAACGCAAGCAGATGGTGCCACAGCATCACGCCCTTCCCGGCCAGGCCGACGTCGAGGGCGAACTTCTGCGCCGCGAACTTCGGCGCCCAGAAGAGGTAGGCGTTGTTCACGAAGACGATGGCGACGAAACCCGCCGTCGCACAGAGCGCGGACGGGTTGCAGAAGTAGGCCCGCAGTCCCGCCGCAAGAGGCTCGCGCGCGGACGGCGCGGCGGGACGCGGCGCGGGCTGACCACCGTCGCCTTCCCGCAGTCCCCAGATGAAGAACACGCCGAGCAGGGCCCCGGCGGCGCCGAAGGCGACGAACACGTGCCGCCAGCTGCCGAGAAAACCGAGCGCCCAGGCGACGATGAGCCCCGACACCATCAGGCCGATGTAGAGCGCGGCCTGGTGGATGGAAAGCGCTAGGCTGCGCGTCTTCGTATGGTGGACGGCAATGAGCGCGTAGGCGCTCGGCGCGTAGAAGCTCTCCCCCACGCCCGTCGCGATGGAACGGAAGAAGAGCGCCCCCACGAACCCGCCGATGAAACCCATGCACACCGTCATGAGAGACCAGGCGATGAGCGAGCAGGTGATGATCCACTTCCGCGAGAAGCGGTCGCCGAGGAAACCCGCCACGACCGTCATCGCGGCGAGCGTCCAGCTGAGGGTCGTGTTGATCCACCCGATCTGGACGTCCGTCAGCTTCAGGTCATCCTGGATCGGAATCGTCAGGAGACCGAAGAGCGCACGGTCGGCCTGGTGGAAGAAGAAGGCGCACGAGAGGAGCGCCAGCAGGAACCACTTGTAGGCGCCCTTCACCGGGACAACCTCAGGACGAGCGCGGCATGGGCGGGAATCTCGGTCGTGTAGCAGCACGAGAAGCGGCCGAGGTCACGCTGGCTCCAGCAGTCGCGCAGCTTCCACTCCCCGTCGAGGTCCAGCCAGCTGAAGTAGAGCGTCGTCTTGCGCGAGAGCGGATAGAGGTTCAGCACGCCCACGGCGTAGTCGCCGTTCGCGAGCGGACGCACCCACACCTCCACCGCGTCCCGCTTCACGACGCGCCGCGCCTGCCGGCCGAGCGTGTCCTGGTTGATCGCGATGAGTTCGTCGTTCACGAGGAGCGACTTCGTGAAGGCGTCGAGCCGTGTGAGGTCCGTGCCGATGAGGAGCGGGGAGGCGAGGAGACACCACATCGAGACGTGCGCGTACTGTTCGTTGCGCGTGAGGTAGGTGGGGTGCGTCGTGCCGAAGGAACGCTGGAGGCCGACGATCATCATGTCCGGATCGGCCCAGAAGCCCGGCCCCGTGTACTTGTAGTATTCGGCGTCCTTCACATAGCCTTCCATCGCGATGCGCATCCAGGTCCAGGTGTCCTTCATGTCCTGCCACGTGCGCCACACGTTCGCGCCCGCCTCGCGTCCCCATTTCTCCGTTTCGCCGCAGCCGTACTGGCAGTAGGCGTAGACGATGTCGCGGTTCTGCGCACGCAGGCACTTCTGCATCAGGCGGTAGGGCTTCGCCCACGCCTCGCGGGGCGGAACCGGCTTGTTCTTCGGGTTGTGGCCCATGCGGCCGCCGCCCATCCACTCCCAGGTGTTCCAGCCGGTCTCCTTCTGGAAGATCTCGCCGTAGGAACACCAGTCGTACTTGAGGTAGTCGAAGCCCCACTCGGCGTAGCTCGTGGCGTCCTGCATCTCGTGCCCGTAGCTGCCCTCGCACTCGCCGCACGTCAGCGGGCCGGGCGAGGAGTAGATGCCCGCCTTGAAGCCGAGCGCGTGGATGTAGTCCGTCATCTTCTTCATGTCCGGGAAGGCGCCGTTCGTGCGGATGCGCCCGTCCGCGTCGCGGGCGGGGCCCTGCACGTCGGTGCGCTTCTTCGCGCGGTCGTTCCCGCTGTTGTTCATCTCCCACCAGTCGTCGAGGTTGATGTACGCCCAGCCGTGGTCGCCGAGGCCACTCTCGTCCATCGCCTTCGCCGCGTCCATCGCGTGCTGCATCGTGAACGAGGGCCCCCAGATGTTCCAGCTGTTCCAGCCCATCGGGGGCGTGAGGCAGATCGTCTCGCCCACCTTGAGCGTGATCGTGCGGCTCGCCGTCCCCTTCGCGTTCACGGCCGTGACGCGGATCGGGTAGTCGCCGGCCTGCGCGGGCGCCGTGCCGCCGAGGATGCCCTTCGCCGCGTCGAACGTCACGCCGTCGGGAACGCCTTCCGCCGTGAACGTCATCGGCCGGACGCCGGAGACGGGTACGCGGAAGATGACCGGGCGGCCGGGCCGCACGCCCCAGACCTCGGCGCCGTTGAACTGCGGCTCCTCCCGCGTCGGGGGCGTGAGGATGCCGAGCTGCGCGATGCGCTCGGGCCCCGTGGCGACGGGGCGCGCCCCGCCGTAGGCGATCTTCGCGTCCGCCCAGTCGGCGTTCGAGCTCTCCAGCCCGCACCACGGCGCGTAGGAGGCCGTCTCCAGGACGAACTCCTTCACGCCCGCGAGGTCCACGTGGACCGGGCGCGGCGGGTTCTTCTCGGTGATCGTCCCGGAGTCGAACGCGATCTTGCCGTCGCACCACACGCGGAAGATCGCGCCCGCGAGGCGGGAGGTGCGGCCCTTGACGTCCTTCGCGTCGCGGTCGATGCCGACGACGGCGTCGAACGCCGTCGCCTTGCCGTCGAGCGTGAAGCCGATCGCGCTCTCGGGGCGCACGCCCACGCCGCGCGCGTAGCGGCCCTCTCCGAGGCGGATCGGGTTGCCGCAGACGGACGTGCGCGCCCGCGCGGAAAGCCCCATCCCGCAGCTCGCCCCCGAAAGGTCGAACTCGTCCACATACGCCACGTCCGCCGCACACGCCAGCGCCGCGAACATCCCGCACCACAGCAACGTCTTCCGCATCGTCTCTCCTCCGTTCGCTTCTACCGTCCGGCAATCAGGGCACGAGGAACCTGGCCGTGAGGGCCTTCGCCTTCGCCTTGACCTTCGCCTGGACCTTCACGTCCGTGATGTCGTCGAGGACATCCGCGATCCAGCCGCCGATCTTCGCGGCCTCCTTCTCCTTCATGCCGCGCGTCGTGATGGACGCCGTGCCCACGCGGATGCCGGAGGTCCTGAACGGCGACTCGGTGTCGTAGGGGATCGTGTTCTTGTTGACGACAATGCCGGCCGCGTCGAGGGCGGCGGCGGCCTCCTTGCCCGTGATGCCCTTCGTGGACTTGACGTCCACGAGGAAGAGATGGTTGTCCGTGCCGCCCGAAACGATGCGGTACCCACGGTCCTGCACCACTTTGCACATCGCCTTGCAGTTCTTGACGACCTGCTGGGCGTAGCCCTTCTTCTCGGGGCTCATCCACTCGCGGAAGAGAACCGCCTTCGCGGCGATGATGTTTTCGAGCGGACCGCCCTGCATGCCGGGGAAGACCGCGCTGTCGAGCGCCTTCGCCCACTTCTCCTTGCAGAGGACCATGCCGCCGCGCGGACCGCCGAGCGTCTTGTGCGTCGTCGTCGTCACGAAGTCCGCATAGGGAACGGGCGAGGGGTGCGCGCCGCCCGCGACGAGGCCCGCGATGTGGGCCATGTCCACGAGCATGATGCAGCCCGCCCTGTCGCAGATTTCGCGGATGCGCTTGAAGTCGATCGTGCGCGGGTAGGCCGAGGCGCCCGTGAGAAGAATCTGCGGCTTCACCTCCAGCGCCTGTTTTTCAAGTGCGTCGTAGTCGATGCGCTCGGTCTTACGATCGACCGTGTAGGGGACGATGTGGTAGATCTTGCCCGAGAAGTTGACGGGCGAGCCGTGCGAGAGGTGCCCGCCCTGGTCGAGCGCGAGCGACATGATCGTGTCGCCGGGCTTGATCGTGGCGAAGTAGACGGCCATGTTCGCGGCCGAACCGCAGTGCGGCTGCACGTTCGCGTGCTCGGCGCCGAAGAGTTCGCACGCGCGGCGGCGGGCCAGTTCCTCCGCCGCGTCCACCGGAAGGCAGCCCGAATACCAGCGCTTCCCCGGATAGCCCTCGGCGTACTTGTTCATGAGGACGGACCCGGCGGCGAGGCGCACGGCGCGGCTCGACGTGTTTTCGGAGGCGATGAGGTTGATCTCCGTGTCCTCCTGCACAACCTGCGCCTTGATCGCGGCGTAGACCTCGGGGTCGGCCTTCGCGAGGCCGCTGAAATCGCTCAGGCGCTTCGCACGCTCCAGCTTCGCGCGGCGGCGCGCGTGGCGGCTGGCCGCATCGACCTTCGTCGTCACGAACGTCCTGAGGATGCGGCGGGCGGCGGCGGGCTTCGTGCGGTCCTGGCCGAGGCAGAGGACGTTCGCCCCGTTGTGGGCACGCGCGAGCGCGGCGTCTTTTTCGTCGCGGCAGAGCGCGGCGCGCACATTCTGGAAGCGGTTTGCGGCCATCGTCACGCCCATGCCCGTGGTGCAGACGAGCACGCCAAAGTCGACCTCCCCACGCGCAACCGCCTCCGCAACATCGTCGGCGTAGTCGGGATAATCGCAGGGATCCGCGGATTCGGGACCGAAGTCCAGGAATTCCGCGTCCGTGTACTTGGCGAGGATCGCCTTCTTCAGTTCAAAGCCACCGTGATCGGAGCCAATGGCGATTTTCATGATGACGCATTCCTTATGATGGGTGAAAACTGCGTTCATTATACCAGACCGCGTTTCCCTGTTCAACAAAATGCCGCGCGACACAAAATGCCGCGCGACATGCCGTGGGACCGTGCGTGGCGTAGAGGTAAACCTTCCCGTGGTTTCAAACCACCGCACCACACTGAACCCGCCTCCGGCGGCACACTGAATACACTGAAAGCCAAGCCTCTTCCGTCTCAAACCTTCTGTGTATTCTGTGACGGGCGTAGCCCGTTCTGTGTGTTCTGTGGTAAATCTCCTCCCCGCCATTCGAGAACCACTGATAACACTGATGCCGTCTTCGTCGGACACCGACAACACAGATGTTTTTCCATCCGTACATCTCTGTGTCGGCCGTAGTCCGCATCTGTGCTATCTGTGGTAACTTTACCGTCTTGCGTTCATTAGCCATAAAGCGTATACTATACACCATCTGAACGACAAAGGATTTCAAAATGACGACATCATCACTACAAGTTCGTATCGACTCCAACCTCCGAAAGGAGGCCGAGATGCTCTTTTCCAATGCCGGGCTCGACATGTCGAGTGCCATTCGGCTCTTTCTGCGCCAGTCGGTCATTCGCCGCCGTCTGCCCTTTGAAGTGATTACGGAAAGCCCCGATCCCTTCTGGTCTGAAGCCAACCAGCGCGTTCTCGCGAAATCGATTCGCTCGCTTGAACGCGGCAAAGGGCAGGCCCATGAACTCATCGACGCATAAGGGAACCCGCGATGCAAATCGTCTTCTCCCCACGCGCCTGGTATGAATACACGGGCTGGCAACTGGAAGACAAGAAGACCTTGAAGCGCATCAATGCCCTCATCAAGGACATTGAGCGCAACGGCAACTCCGGCATCGGCAAGCCCGAACCGCTGAAGAACTTTGACGGCTTCTGGAGTCACCGCATCGACGACACCAACCGTCTCGTCTACAAGCTGTCCAGCGAAGGTACCGAGCGGAAACTCTTGATTGCCCAGTGCGCGACGCAGTACGAATAGTTTCCGACATCTTGACCACTGATAGCACTGATAGCGTCTCCGACTGACACGGATACACAACGATATCTTCCCCTATCTGTGGATATCTGTGTCGCCATAGGCCGCATCTGTGCAATCGGTGGTGAATCCCCTTCACGCCGTCCGTGAACCACCGAGAACAACATACCCTCGCATTTATATAAATCCGATGGTACAGGCAGACCGCTCACCGCATCATATCTTCGATCTCCCGCAGTTCGAGCGAGGCCTCAGACTGATTTCATGATGGCCAACAAATTCTGGTAACTGTCCACCTCATGATACACCACCTTGTTTGCTGAGATTCCCCTGAACAATTTCTTGGCGCACGCGATTTTCGTCTGCTCGATCGGGCGAAGCTCAAGACTATCCATTGACCCTTTTGTCTCGGCGACGAAGAAAATGTGCTTGACGGTGCCTTCATAGAAGGCGATCGCCCAGTCCGGCGAATAGTTGCCTACAGGCGTGGGAATCTGAAAAGCTCGCGGCAGCTTGGCATAGACGCAGACCTCATCCGCCGCATCCAGATCCTCGGCAAACTTTCTCTCAATGCTCCTGTCTGCCGTTCCGTCCGTGAACACATAGTCCTGAACGGCTTTCTTCGCAAGGAACACCCTGTCAAATCTCCCGCCTTCCAGTAGCCAACGCAACACTCGTTGCGTAGCATAGTCAGGCAAGTACTTTTTCACGCTGAAGCCCGCTTAACCTGCCAACCGCGACGCGCTAAACATCCAACTTTTGCGATAGAAACTCGCGCGCGCGGTTCTGAATAGGATTTCTTTTGCGTTCTTGTTACCTTTCTCAACCGCCATCCGGAGCAATCATAACCCTTCAATCCTGTCCTTTGGAACATTTCCAGCAGGAAAACCGTCATAATAGAAAGCGCCGAGGTTACATAGCGCATCAGTTTGACCTTACGCTGCTGCTCAACTGGAACCTTGCGGATAGGCTAGAAAGCCATTTCTGGGCCTCGTCGACGCCATCCAACACTCTGTTCCTAACTTGGCAGAAGGTCTTGCCCGACCGCTCGCCGGAGAAGCCGATTACCTTTTAGGTCGAGCTGACGCCCGGAGGTCGGTTCCGTTTCGCATACGACCTCGTGTCGGCAACCGGGACGGACCACTCGACAAATGTTCTCGCAGGGGCGTTCTGCGGAGACTGCCGCGTGACCGCAACGGTGTGGCGCGATGACCACATCGCGCCACAGAGCGCGTCGTCACCCCGCCACTTGGCACGACGTTCAATCCTGAATTACCAGCCCGTTCTGGTGGCCGAACCGGCCGGCGCGCCATTCGGACCATAATAGTAGGTCGTGTTGCCCATTCTGGTGGAAGACCCCGCCGCCGAACCGTTTGCGTTGTAATAATAGGTCGTGTTGCCCATTGTAGTTGATCTTCCCGCCGACGAACCGTTGGCATTATTGTAGTACGTTGTATTGCCCGTCCTGTAAGACGAGCCGGCAGACACCCCGTTCGCATTGTTATAATACGTCGTGTTGCCCGTCCTGTATGACGATCCAGCAGACGAACCATTGGCATTATTGTAGTACGTCGTATTACCCGTTCTGTAGGACGAACCGGCCGACGAACCATTGGCATTGTTGTAGTACGTTGTATTGCCCGTCCTGTAGGACGAACCGGCCGATGAACCATTGGCATTATTGTAATAAGTCGTACTGCCAGCGCCATACGCCGAGCTGCCATAGCCGCAATTCTGCGATGGCGGTGAATACCACTGCGCCCCCGCCATGTTCGCACAGGCGACACAGGCGATGGATACCATGATCTGGGTCATTGTTCTCGGTTTCATTTGAATCCTTACGTTGGAATTATCGAAACATGTCTTCTTTCTCGGATTGCATTTTACGAGCAGTCTTAAGAGACCTGGGATTGACAAAAGTCAGCAACTTGACAATCTCGTTGTCGATTTCTTCGGCAGTCCCGGCTTTGCAAAAAATTTGACGGCTAAAATGATCTCCGCATATCATTCGAATGGAAATGCGATACCGTTTGAAAGTATCATCGGTAGTATCAACGGTACCTATAAATTTTACCAATTGTGCATTGCTCAAAGTTACAGACTCGCGGATTGCCTTCCTTAATAGTTCGGACTGTCCGCTCCCACCAGTAATCCCATTTGCAATTGCATAGACCTCGTCAACATTCCCATCCTTATAGATTGGAATCTCTTTACTGACGTGTTTCACTTTGTTTTTCGCTGATATCCGAATCCAACTCGTGAGTTTCTCGGTGCATTTCACAATTGCGGCATACCATTGATCGTGCGAATCAGACGTGGGGAAAATCATAAAGGAATATGCGTAACCATTGGGATTATCTATGCCAGATACTGCGACAAAATTATCTTCCCCAAGTGTGTTTTTAACGATAGCGTAGTAAACACCATAATATTCCACCTGTGCATATTCACTATCGACTGCACAGTCTTTTGCAAATGATTTCTCTGCCTTGCGAACAACGGCGAGCCGGTCAGCAGCACGGCGATTCTCGCTTTTTTGAAGCCGACAAGTTTCGTCAAAAGCATTATCAGCAATAATGTCAACCGAATCAGGAATCGAAATCTTTTTCAAAGACGGACAGTCATAAAAGGCATGGCTTTCAATATTTGTTACTCCGAGTGGAATAAAGACAGCCTCAAGAGAGGAACAATGGCTAAAAAGGAATTCCTTGATACACTTCAGTTGTGCTGGCAATTTTACGTTACGCATTCTCTTACAATTGGAAAATGCAGAGTTTCCTATAGCCATCACAGTATCGGGGATATATATTTCCTCTAACGCTTCGCAATATTCAAAAGCCTCAGAGCCAATCCGTACTACACTTTCTGGAAGTGTAAGTTTTTTCAGCTCCCTCAGCTGCGAAAAAAGTTCATCGGGAATCGTCGTCCATTGACCAATCAGCTTAACAGACTCAACTGAATTTGGTATTTCGACAATAACTTTACCACGATTATCAGTAGCTGCAAATAGCGGCGGCAGCGTTATGTGTTTGATCTGACAATGGTGAAATGCGTCATTCCCGATGGTTTTAATGGACAACGGAAGCGACACGCGTTCAATCTTGCTACATCCGCTAAATGCGGACTCACCAATCTCACGAATACCGTCTGAAAAGATAAGGTCTGTTACAAGTGCATCACAATCATGAAAGGCACAACGACCAATGGAAACAAGGTATTTCGGAATAGTTATTCTTGTAAGTTTACTGCATCCACTAAAAGCGCTTTCTCCAAGATAACATACAGAATCTGGTAACATAACCTCACTAAAATCAGTTAAGCGAAAAGCGTCAGACGCTATAACTTTTGTTCCTTCTCTCACAGAGAACAAACCTTCCTTTGAATCACAATTTTTGAACCCGAGAAAGACATGATCCAAATATAAAGGACCATCCTTTTGATTTTCGTACCATGTGGTATCGTTTAATGCATCGTGTGCTACACTTTGGACGGTATCTGGAATGACTATACACGATGCATTGGCTCTATAAAATGCATCGCTTTCAAGAACGACAACGCTGTCTGGCAAGACAATTTTCGCTGATTTTGTTTTGTAAAAAGCTGCAAAACCAATTTTGGTAACAGGCGCACCACCAAGTTTTTGGGGCACAAATATCGTTGCTGAAGTTTCGCCTTTTACCGCCGCTACAAAACCTCCCCCTTTGCCAATTATGGCCTCACCATTACTTATCTTAAAGGAATAAGTAATACCATCAATTGTCTCAGTACCAAAACCATCCTTGACCGGCCCAACAGAGGCGGATGCGTGATCTGAAGAGCCACGGCGGCGACGTGAGGCAGCGCTCAAACCGATAGAGTTCTTCCTGCTATCCACACTTGCGTTGATAGACGACCCTACGGTATTGCCTTTGTTCTGCACCTTTATTCTTCCTTTTTCAGAATCAATCGGTTTCGCCGGCATCCTGTTTTTCTCAACAGCCGTCTCTTTAACTGCACTCAATAGTTTTGGGTGTTTTTCTTCTGGCTTACCTGCATCTTCGGGCTTAACATTAACCTCTGAATTATTCTTGGTTTTATTCTGTGGTGCCACAATCCCCACACCATCGGCAATTGCGTTGCATGAATCGCGGAAGACGCGTGCGGCAACTGTCTTGCTCAACACCCTGCCTGTTCCAGAACACGACAAACACTTTTCCCTTGTTGATCCTTCTCCACCGCATTTAGGGCAACGTCCGCTTCCTTTGCACTTGCGGCATGGCTTTGTTTCATTATTGTTGTTAAATCCAACGTTAAACCCAACCCGCACAGTCTCTCCAGAACCTTTGCAGCCGGGACATTTTCCCTCACCCTTGCAATCATAGCAGCGCCGCTCTTTCGTACCCGCTCCAGAGCATTTCTCGCAGTCATCCTTCAACCCGTCCTCAAACTCTGCGACATTTTGCAACTTGCCTTTTATATGCTTTTTGTAAATGTCTGTCTTGCCACACGCAATGAGTCCTGCCGCAGACGCCTTGAGGTACGCCTGTTGCCGGTCTGCGTCATTGGATGTTGCCAGTGCGACTGAATACAGCTGTCCTGCATTCTTGACATCTGGAACTGCCTTTGCAAGTGCCCGCAACTCAGATTCAGAGAAGCTCGTCTTCTTTGCCGTTGGTTTCTGAGCCGCCCCTGCACATTCGCCGGGCACAAGCGCGAACATTACGACAGCGACAATGGATGCCATGATTTTGATAGTAACTCTTTGTTTCATTTTTGAACTCTCCTTTTTGATTATACTTATTCGTCTAATTTTCTAAGAACAATTGGCAAAAGTTCTTGCGCTCGTTGATTCCCTTTGTTGCTGGCTTCTCTCAACAATTCTGCCGCTTTCTGCAAATCCTGAGACACGCCCTTGCCCAAAGCATAGAAAATCCCGAGTTTTGAATGACATAGGTATTACCGTCAGTCATCGTGTAACAGCTTGTCGATTCTTTTGTCACGTTTACAACAGCGGCATCAACTTGTCTGCTTGCCATAACAACAGCAGACGTTGCAACAACTACTAAATTCAAAATTCGTTTCACTACGTTCCCTCTGTCCCATTTTCTCGCAGATTGTAACGCGGCACTTATGCGAGCTTAAGCCCCACGTTGTCCTCCTAGGAGCTTGCGCGCTTTTCCAGACATCGGAGGGGGCGGAAAACGGAAACCTCCTCCGATGCATCACGTGATTCACTATTCATTTTATCATCTCCTGCAATTGAACTATACATGGAAGCATCCTACGGTATCTCGACCGTGACCTTGAAGAACTTGTGGAGCGAGTTGGTCGGATACTGCCAATCGCCGCCGTTCTCCAATGTCTCGCTACCTGCCCATCGTAGTAGCCGATCCGGCAGATGCCCCATTTGCATTATAGTAGTAGGTCGTGTTGCCCATTCTGGTGGAAGACCCCGCCGCCGAACCGTTTGCGTTGTAATAATAGGTCGTGTTGCCCATTGTAGTTGATCTTCCCGCCGACGAACCGTTGGCATTATTGTAGTACGTTGTATTGCCCGTCCTGTAAGACGAGCCGGCAGACACCCCGTTCGCATTGTTATAATACGTCGTGTTGCCCGTCCTGTATGACGATCCAGCAGACGAACCATTGGCGTTATTGTAGTAGGTCGTGTTGCCTGTCCTGTACGATGACCCCGCCGATGAACCATTGGCATTATTGTAATAAGTCGTACTGCCAGCGCCATACGCCGAGCTGCCATAGCCGCGATTCTGCGATGGCGTTGAATACCACTGCGCCCCGGCCATATTCGCACAGGCTATACAGGCAACAGCTGCCGCGATTTTGATTGTTGTTCTCGGTTTCATCTTGGTTTCTCCTTGCTATTCACTATCGCATTCGGCTTACCAACGCAGTTTCCAATTTGTTTGGATCGACACCGTATCTTTCCGCTACGTCAAGGAGATGATTAAGTTTCGACTCAATATCTCGTTTCAATCGTTGGTTTGCCGACTCCTGTGTCTTCGCACTTATCAAATCTCCTAATTGAAGACCTGCCGCCACTCCGCTTTGTGGATCGTTTTTGTTAACCGCTCCAAAAATCAAACCGAGAGCAATCTTCCCCTTTATCATATCCTCTCGCTCTCTGTCGGAAATCATGTCATCACTCGTTCGCGAAATAGAAACCAAGAAATCCTTTACAGCATCCATAAAATCCTTGGGGCAAGATTCCAAGCTTCTTGACAGAACCCCCAATCTTCTTTCATTGGGCATCTCGACGTAATTCAGCAAACACTCAATCGATGTCATTACGGCTCTTACCTTGGCACCGCCCGCGACTTTCGCTTTTTCTTTCGTTACTGTCGCGGTTTCAGTTTCATCTAAGCACTCCTTGATCACACCAACTCCTGCAAATAGCAACAGAACAGCCACTCCGATTCCAACCGTTTTCATCCGTTTCTTGATTCTGTCAATGAACCTTTCTCGTTTTCTTATGACCGTAATCTTCGGTGTGGATAGGGGTGTCGGCTCCGTCTCCTCGCTTAGCGGGGCTGACGGATGGAGATGCTCTTCAGCAAATAGATCGCCGCCTTCATTTGGTGACGAGTTCCCAACTTCTGGTACTGTCAGGGGCTGACCGCATGCCGGACAGTCAAATTCCATGCCAACCATGTCGTGTTCAGCATCAAGGTGCTGTCCACAATGCGGACAATTGAATTTAAAGCTCTTTTCTTCTGTCATATCGCTTTACCTTTCACGCTCAACATTCATCATTGTTCTTTTGGATCAGAACCAAAACGGTTGGGGCCTTTGTCACCATCGCTGGCAAGCCACACAAAATATGCGATATTGATTGGGCATAATAGGATTAGTGGAATCCACCATCCACTCTTGTTCGTGTCATGAAGGCGCCTCACTTGCGCAGCTACAAAAGGTATAAAGGTTCCAAGCACAATAATGCGAGAGCACCAATTCGGCTCCCTAAAAATTATGAAGTAGACAACCGAGGACACCAAATATACCACCCACCAAAAAAAGAACGCCCACCAAAATTCCCTTCGCCGCATGCGCCCTTTGAAGCCAAAGTATTTTTTAAAAATGCCAATGTAACACATAAACGCATTGGGAAGGTTTTTTGGGGTACCATCCAACGCTTCAAGCGTAAAGACTTTACCACACGATGGGCATTCGGTCTCTGCTCCAGAATCTTCTTTCAAGCCGTTGAACACCTGTCCGCAATACGGACACTTGAATAATGCATCGCTCACTGCGCACCCCCTTTAGTGATATCCTCTGTTCCTTCTTCGGTGCCATGTCCTTCCTTCTGCCCTCTTGCCCCAGTCTGCTCCACGGCAATTTCATGCAGTCCTTCTTGAACAAGTGACAGGCACACGTACCATCCGACTGCACCAACCGAAATATACTTTCCGTACAATGGTAATTGAAACGGCGAATTCCACACCATGTGAAGGATCACGGGCACAAGTAGAAGCCGAATAAACTTCTCGTCACAGAGCATCCGCCATTTGAACTCCTGCCCCTTGATCACGCGCCACAACGCGCACCCGGCAATCGCCGACCAGACGATATGTCCCAACGGCGAAAGAATACCACGCACAATTACGACATCCAGCATGGCATCTACACCTTGCAACACCCCCAAGTTCTTCGCAACTTCCAGATCCTTTGATCGTTCCGTTGCGATTGTCTCTATCGTCCCGCCAATCGTACCATCCGTGAAGAAATTCAACGCATATCCCATCGACTCAAATGCTGCGAAGCCAACGCCAACTGCCGCACCGACGAGCAGTCCATTCAACTTGTATCTGTACTTGGCCGCACGCGCCACGACCACCATGGCAAGCACCTTCGCCGTCTCTTCCATAGGGGCTGCCGATGACGCTCCCATCCAGGAGAAAAATCCATAATTGGGTAGCAGTCCCCAACTTCCCAAATTATCGATTACCAATGTTATCAGCAGAGATAGAATTCCTCCCAGAAACGCCAGCCGCGCAACCATGTAAAGCGAAACGTTTCGACACACATTCAGTTCCATGAAAAGGACAAGCGTAGAAATTGGAATCGCAAACGACCCGACCATCATTAACCCTGGGAGAAGATTTGAGTTTGAGAATTGCTTCCATCCTGCCCAGAAGAGGAAGAATATAATCAGGGAAGCAATTGCCATCCGCATGAAGAGCCACGGCTTGGGCCACGATACGTCGACATCAAGGATGTCTGGTGTCGACTTCGCGGTCCCGGTTGTAAAGTAGTCTTCAACTTCTTCACGCGAATGTTTAGAAAACACTTCCGCAAACAACTCCGACAACTTGAATCCTTTCAGTTTCTCAATGCCGATTGCAGAAGCGACTTTAGCATGAAGCGAACCAGGTTGACCTTCATGATTTTCCGTAGCGGTGCCGCTGTTCTCTACCTTGCGGAGCCGCACCTTGCGCAAATACTCATGACATTCAATTGATGCACCACACTCAGGACATGCGACTACCATTCCTTCCGACACTTCGTTGGAATCAAGTATCGCCTTGCATTTTGGACATTGAAATTGCACGACTTGTCCCCTTTAATTACTTGGTTTGCTTGTCATACGACGCATACCCTTGGTCTACCGTATATTTCATTTCTAGTCCATCTTCCTTTCCACCGTTTATTTTAGTTTGCGTCTTATCTCGTTCCATCTCTCTTCGTTCAATCTCTCTGCTTCTTTTCGCACTCTCTCTGTTTCTTTTCGATTTTCATCCGCTTTATGACGTAGCCACGTACTCAACCCTAATGCCCCTATACCCAACAAGCCTTTTCCTGCGCGCGCTCTAGGTGTTTTACCGCGCATTGCCCCCGCAAACAGTGGTGCTATAGCGCGAAGGGTCTTGTCCTGCTTGATGTCGTGGATAATGTTCGTCTGACCCAGTGCTAAAGCTCGAAGGGGCTTATCCTGCCTAGCGTCGCGGAAAATGTTCGTCTGATCCAATGTTACAACTCTAGGGAAGGTCTTATCGCTTTGGGGTTCAGGCGGGCCACTTGGGCCAGCGGGCTTTTCTGGATCACAACATGTATCAACCACTATTCCAGCCAGCGCCGCAAGCCCGACTAGACCAAGCACCCATTGCAGAATTTTAATTTTACTCATTGTTTTACCCTTCTTGTTGTTTTTGTAAAGTCTGTTTAGATTTTGCACCTATTTGACACCAGTAACACGTTTCTCCAACGCCCAAGTACCAGTCGACGACACTATTTCAAAATCCATTGATTTCACCGTATCACCTTCTATAATTATTTTACTTTCAACTATGCTTATCGGAACTATTTTCCCAATAACAGCTGGATGCCAAATTGCGTAACCTGTATGAAATCTATCGTTATCAACACCGAACTTTATCGCATTCA
The DNA here is from genome assembly GCA_900547945.1 of uncultured bacterium. Lineage (GTDB taxonomy): Bacteria > Verrucomicrobiota > Kiritimatiellia > RFP12 > UBA1067 > RUG572. The sequence continues at coordinate 6,620 of URIT01000010.1, read as the reverse complement.
ATATTCCCCACACTGTTGACCTTTTTATGACTTCTTCATATTTTCCTTGCTCAACAATCCACTTTGCAGGCACTCCAACTCTGAATTTGCAACAAAACCAAGCCTTTACTACACCAGAGGAAACATCGCTCTTAAATCTTCCTGCTTCAGAGAGATTATTAAATTTCAACGATATATTTTTTGCAACATTCATATTAAATTTCCGCCGCTTTTCTATTTTCCAAAGTACAAATGAATCATGGACATTATCGAAATTGTAGTCTCTATATCTGTCAAACCTTGAAGCGTTAGAGTCATCCATTTTTACTTCGCTAACACTGATTTTCGAGCCCATGCGGTAATGGTAATCTTCTGGCATAAAAACACTATCGAAATCGGTACATTCTACATTCACGACGAATTTAATTTCGCGTTCTCGATCTTCATATGAAACATCACTTGATGAATAAAATGGATTACAAATATTTTTAAATGACATTGAATCCCTATCAAAATATGGAAGTTCTTGCGCGTTAATCTTCAGATAGGCCTCGCGTATCCTATTTGTAAATGCCAGCGCACAGGATATATATTTTTCCCGGTAAATTTTCGACTCATTCAATAGCTTCGTCTTCTCTTCTTCTAATTTTGCCTCTTCTCCTTGTCTCTTTTTAAGAACACGATTCTCATCCTCCTTGTCCGCATTCTTCTGCCTTTCAACACGTGCTCGAAAATCTTCCAACGACTCAAACTCCCCAATCTTCAAAGTGTGAGCTTTATGATTAAAAGGATACTTCTCATTAATTGCAGCCAACTCAGTTGCCACACGACGAAGAGATTGTGTTGCAGATTCATACCCACTTTGGCATTTCGCATACTCCATTATGAATTCATTATAATCATCAATATACACGCACCAATCAAAAGTGCCCTCCGCTTTAGCACTCAGAATGGGTACAATCATAAAAATTGTGCAGCGAAACACATACGAAATTTTCCTATAAACACCCGAATAGAACATACTCCCATGAAGTGCTTTTCTCGTTAACATAGAATCCCTCCCTCGAAAAATGCATGTGATTTTAGAATACAGTTGGTTCATTTGGTTGCGCCTTTTGCCGCTGTTCCGCTTTTCAAATTCATCACCAGACCTTGTATTTGCCATTATTATAAATCTCAAATGATATGGCTTGCGCAAATCCATCCACAGAGACACGTCCATTTTCGCCTGGTATAAACGCCCAATCCATTTCAAGTAAACCAAGCTCCTCCATCTCGTTTGGAGCGATGCTGACACTTATATTCTTAGATTGGTTTAATTCTTTGTTTTCGACATAAACGGTAGCAACGACACGATTACCCGATCGGTTGTGTAATTGCAGCACATATCCTTTCAAGAGGCTCTCGCGAAACGTTACAGAAACAGGAGGTGGTACAAGGCCGATTTGAGCGCCGAAACTGCCCTCACCTCTGCTACGGCCATCATCACATCCGCAAACAAAAAATAGAGACGCTACTATTACAAAACAGGCGACTGCGCCAACACAGATACTTGAGACAATTGCAAAACCTCGCGAATTCGGTAGGGCGGACTGTCCCCAGCCCGCTGCGGCGGCGTGAGGACACGCCGCCCTACCAGGTTTTGCAATTGCCCTACTTACTAATGCACATGTTTTTGTAACGCTAAGTCTGACGCATTCTTTACTTCCCATTTTCATCTCCATTCCCGCAGCTTATTTCAGCTCGCCATCGTCCGGGACAAGACGGCATGCCGCATTTTCCTCAGAGCTTGCGCTCCTCTTCAGACATCGGAGGGGGCGGAAAACGGAAACCTCCTCCGATGCATCATGTGAGGCGCCTGAGAGAGCCCGGAAAGATACACCGAAGGAGGTAAAACTGCATAAGGGCAGTTACCCTTCTGTGCGTCTTTCCGGTGAAGTTTCTCAGGCTTTCACGTGACGCGTCCCAAGTCCGCAGGGGTGTGCTACTGTTCTTCGCCTCCCTGCGCGGGAAATCTGTTTTATCACGGCGGCACCGGCATTCATCCCTGCCCCGCAACGGTTTCCTATTATACCACAAAATCAGGTCTGCGGCGGAAAACGCCGCACGTACGGATTCGCCGCCGCAGACCTATCCGGGCTCTCTCTGCCGGACTCTCCTTGTGAGCATACTGATATACGGGGGAAACCGAAAAATCTGACAAGAGACTTTCTGCCGCCGATTATGGATGCGGTCTAGTCAGCGGACCGGGCATATCGGGATTGTCCATCTCGGCAAGAACCTCCGACATCACCTTGCGCAGTCTCTCGGAAAGGCGTTTGCGGATCTGGTACAGATTGTCGCGGGAGAGGCTGTAGAGCTTCATCACCGTTTCCGTATTCTGCCCCTCCACCGTGCTTGCCACGAACGCCGCATAGTGTTCGGGGCGAACACTCGATTTTATCCGTCGCAACGCATGATCCATCGCGACGGCCTGCCATTCGCGGTCGGCGAATTCGTCGTCCCCCGGACCGATCGCCTTTGCCTCTTCCATGAAGTCGGCTTTCAAATCCGCATCGCGCCTTACCGCTTTCAATCTGTCTATTACGCGCCATTTGACGAGCGCCGCGAGATATGACCTGAAGCGCCCTTTTTCTCGATCGTACTTGAATGAAGGCAGGTTCCGCGCAAGATCGGCGAAGACCATCTGCACGATATCGTCGGCATCGGCATCGTTCACCCCCTTGCGACGCGCAATCGAATAGACAAACCCGGCGTAAAGGTCGAAAAGCCTGTTCCATGCCGCCGCGTTCTCGGTGTCGGCGACAGCCCTGATGACGCTCGAACGCGTCGTTTCGTTGTTGAAGTGTCTGTAGGTCATTTTCGCATCTCTACCGCATCTTCCATTTCTGTAAACCGCTCTAGAAGCGCCAGCCATGCTTTGACGAGTTTTTCATTCTCCATCGAAAGCATTTCAGCCTGATTATATCTTTCGGAAGCCCCCTGCACCGACACGGCTTTATCCCTGCTCTTTTCCTGCAAAGCTTTAATTCGCCGGTTGTTTTCGTCTCCCTTCCTGTCAATCTCCCGCATCTCGTCGAGAATGCCGCGCATTTTCGCGGCGCAGACCGGATCCTTCTCCTCGACCCTTTTAAGCCTTTGCATATGAGATTCATCCGTATGGCAGAAATACGATCCGCGGAATGAAGACCATACGGCATCATCCTTCGCCGACAGATCATTCAATTCCTGAGCTATGGATGCAATACGCTTCATGGGTTCAAGATCGGCATCCAGATTCTTCCTCATGGATTCTATCGACCTGATCGTTTCTTGCCTTTCGCGTTCAACATAGTCACGAGTCTGTCTGTCTTTTTCCCTGATCATGTTTCTTGCCGAGATTGCGAAATAGACGGCGACACCCAATCCGCAGGCCATCACGACCGACAAGATATTGATGATTGATGGAATCCTCATCTTGACGCGCAGTGACGACAACTCCTTGAGAAGCGCCTTGGCCGACCGGTAGCGGCGGGACGGGACCGGATCGGTCGCCTTGTTGAGAATGCGCCACCACGCAGGGAAGAACTTTGCGCCGGTATCGGCCTCGAGCGCGGGCCCCTTGTCCAGATCCTCCAGACGTCTACCGAAACTCGCGGCCTTGAGCGTAAGGCCGAGACTGTAAATGTCGCTTGCGGCATCCGTGAAATTCTCGGGCGGAACATATCCCGGCGTTCCGACGAGTGATGTCGCCTCGGATTCTTCGACCAGCAGTCCGGGGTCGGAAAGGACAGGGCGGCCACCGACATAGATCACGTTTCCGGGTTTGATGTCGCGGTGCAGGAGGTGATGCCGCTGAAGCGTGGCGAGACCTTTGGCGAGCGCCATGCCGAGTTTCACGCATTCATCGAGCGGCAATGCCTTTTCGCCTTCGATGACGTCAGCCAGCGTCTTCGGACGATATTCGTCCAAAGCAAAATCCCTGTCGCCGAACTCGTTATCCGCAAGATCCATAACCGCATAGAAGCCCCAGGATTCCTCCACGAATTCCCTCATGCGGACAAGGCCCTCCTGCGACGGGATCGTTCTGTACAGTTTCGCACCGCGCAGTTCGCGTTCGTAGCGTTCTTCTCCGATGGCATCGCGGCGGCAAACCTTCACGGCCGCTCGTTCACCATCCGGTCCCTCGGCGAGAAAAACCACACCGTACGCGCCATGCCCGATTTCCCGTTCAAGGTGCCACTGACCGCAATTTGCCATACTTTCACCTGCAACTGATTCTTGGGATAACATCATATTGCAGACATTATACCAAAAGCGCAAAGCGGGTAAATTGCGCGTCAACTTTTCCCATAGTGCCGATTGAAAAGGTAAACATGGTTTTTGAGAACGGCGATTCGCGTCATCCAACTGCCGAATTTAGGTTGAATTTCTTTATCTGTTGTACCAGTTCAAACTTCTTCTTCGGCTGCTTCTCCGCCCGTGCGCGCTTTTCCAGCGCGGCGATCTGCTTCTCCAGCCGCGCCCGCGCGGTGTCGCGGGCGATGTTCTCGGAAATCGGGAGGTCTTCGCGCCAAGCCGTCCCCGCTTCACGGACGGCATAGAGGCCGTCCCTTCCGTCTGGGGCCGATTGGGAAGCCGCATGAATATTCCGCACAAGATTCTCATAAACCTCGTCCAGCGTCAGGCCGGCAAGCGTGAAGCACAGCGCCGCGCGCGGCATCCAGTCCGTGTGGTAGTAGCGGCTCACCTTGAACGTCTTTTCACCCGTGCCGGACGCTTCCTTGTAGCCGATCCACGCTTGGGCGCGGTTCTCGAACGTCAGGACAAAGAGGAGATGGTAGGGAATCATCCGATCCATCTGCCGCAACACCTCTTCGTTCAAATGCCCGTTGGCGAGTTCGATCTCGAAAACCTCGATCTCCGTGACCGCCGCGCCTTTCGCGAGGTTCAGCGTCGTCGCCGCGAGCTTGTTGCGCCACCAGATGGCCGTGATCTCGTCCATAAACGACCGCTTCAGCGCGGCCGAGACGGCGCAGTTCTCGTAGAACTTCTGCTTCGGCACGCGGCGGTTGAACGTCGTGGATTCTGGTAGGTTGAAATTCAAAATTTCCATCCCACGTTGACGGTTTTCCCGTCTTTTACTACAATACCGGCAACATGACTTCTCAGCCAGCCATTCGCGAGCGCGACAAGAACGGGCATCTCAAGGCCGGCATTCGGCTGCCGGGCTGGGATTACTGCAAGCCTTGGTTCTACATGATCACGCTCGTCGTGAAACGGCGCCGGCCGATTCTGGGCGAGATTCGAGACGGGGCCTTCGTGCCCTCGCCCCTGGGCGAAGCGGTCGCCCGCGCTTGGCAAAACCTCGGCACCGTGTTCCCCGAAGTCGAACCCTGTCCATTCGCCGTCATGCCCGAGCATTTCCACGGCATCATCCGTGTGCGTGAACGGCTCAATTCGCCGTTGGGTGAGGTCATCCGAAGTTTCAAGATCGCCTGCACCAAGGCCAATCTCGCCCTTGCCGCGCCTTTCGAGATCGATGGCTCGACAACCTTTTGGTTTCCCGGTCTCTATGATACCATTCTCTTCCGAAAGGGCCAGCTTCGCGCCATGGTTCGCTATGTGCAACGCAATGCCGCGCGTCGCTGGGCCGTTATGCAAAACCCCAGCCTTTTCAAGGTCAGTCGCGCAATCGCCCTCTCCGAAGTACTGCCGGGCGCAGTCCCTGCGCCAAGAGACAGCGCACGGAGTGCGCTTGGCACGACAGACAGCGCACGGCGCGCGCTTGGCACGACAGACAGCGCACGGAGTGCGCTTGGCACGACAGACGACGCGCGGCGCGCGCTGGGCAAGACCGTCGACGCCGTCGGCAATGCCTTTCTTCTCGAATCGCCCAACAAGATGCTCATTCAGGTCTCGCGCCGCGCCAGCCCCATCGACATTGAAAACAAAGTCAACGAGGCGTTGCTCTTCGGCGCACGCGGCGGTGTCGTCGTCTCGGGCTGCATCTCGCCGGGCGAACAGGCGGTCGCCCGCGCCGTGCGCGAAGCCAACCAGCCGCTCATCGTGATCGTGCCACGCGGCTTTGGCCCCTACTTCAAGCCCAGCGGCCCCTACTTTGACGCCTGTGCGGCGGGCAGGCTGCTGATGCTCTCGCCCTTTCCGCAAATCGGCAAAGGCGACCGGCTCACCCGCGAACGCTGTTTCGGCATCAATGCCGTCGCCGCCGCAATCTGCGGCGAAGCCCCCTCGGCAATCCGCTATTGCGGCAGCCAACCCGATTCGGCCCTGGGGCATTAGGCGCATCGCCCACCACCCTCCTTCACCACCAGGAAGCAAATCAATTCGAATTTCTGTAGAAGCAAAAAAATACGCTTGCGCACATTTGATGATGGCGGCAGACTTCGTGTAAGCGCGTGCCGCCGATATCAAGGATCAATGTCTACGAGTCTCCCCGCAGACGGATGTGGCAGATTATATCATAATCGGCTGCTTCCGTACGGTGTTCAGAAGGAAGCCGCTACGGCCGCTACGGAAGCGAAAAGACATTGCGGAAGGGCCACGCTCTCGGTCGCGACAAGCGCGACCCTCCCGGCGCATCGCACAGCTTTCGGTCGCGACAAGCGCGACCCTCCCGGCGCATCGCGCAGCTTTCGGTC
>URIT01000009.1 GCA_900547945.1 uncultured bacterium | reverse complement strand
CGTGCCCGCCCGCGCCGCCGCCGGGACGCGGAGACGCATCCGGGGCGGGTGGCGGGGATGTGCCGGCCGGGCGGGCGGAGAGGGGACGGGGAGACGCACGAGACGCGCGGGATTATTACGCGGTGGAATCTCAACTTGCGGCGGCGCGGCGGCTCGTGGAGGGGTGCGGGAACTCGTGCGCGGCGCTCTTCCGGGCCGTCGACGCCGCGCTTGACGGGGTGGAGGCATCCCAGATCTGGACTTCCCGCGTAGATCGCCCCCCGTCAACTTTATCAAATAGGGAAGGCCCTCTATAGAGGCAATAGCAAAAACCCGGCACGGGGCGACGCGGAACAGGCTGGAAAAGGAAAGCAATGGCTTTCCAATGTGCCGACCGAGATTCATGTGGGCACGGAGCGGGAGGGACACGCCTGTCGCGTCCGTCAGTGGAACGCAGATGCTGCGCATGCGCAGTTTTGGCAAAGACCGATGGGACTACGACGCCCGGGATACCGGGCTACGCCACAATCGGCCTTTGCCAAGGGTCAGCGGCGCGGCGTCTCCCGCATACAGCACGACGGCGGTGAACCTGCGGTAGACGGACGGATCCGCCGACTCGTCCAGCGGAAGGTTATACAGTTTCTCCCGCCTGATCCAGTCGGCGTTCTCCGTCCGATAGGTTCCAACCAGGACACATGAAAAACCGCTTGCTTCTTCTTTCCTCATTTCAGGCTCACTTCAACCATGCGCACATGCAACGTCCAAGCCTCGTCGAACGCATCGCGCAGTCTGTGATTATACCAAAATTCTGGACTTCGATGCGCGGGGCCTCGACGTGAAGGGGAAAGCCGGAAAGCCGCTTCAGAGCTGCACCCAGTCCCCGGCGGCGCAGCCGTCCGGGAACGTGCAGCGGAGGAACATCCCCTCGGCGGCCGTGCGCCGGAGCGTGCTTTTCGCGGGGCGGATGAGCGTGAGGACATGTTCGCCCGGCTCAAGGACGACCTCGATGCCGGTCGTCGTGTTCACGCCGGGACGCGCCACAATCCGGCCGTCCACGCGGAAGTCGCTCGTCCAGTCCCCGCGCGTGAAGAGGAAGCGCGTCGTCTTCGCCACCTTGACGCGCGTGCGGAGATGGAAATCGTCCCCCGCGTGTTCCGGCGCCCCACGCAGTCGGTCCACAAAGACCACCTCGTGTCCGTCCATGCCCTCCCCATGCGCCAGCGGGCGCCACGCCGTCGGGGTCTTGCCCGCCGGCGCCCACGCGACCTCCCAGCGGAGGAAGCGGTTCTGCGTGAGCGGCTGGACCTGCACCGTCGTTTCGAAGCTCCAGCCCTCTCCCGCAACCTTCACGCGCACGGGCCAGGTGAAGAAACCCACGGGCCCCTCCTTCGGCGGCACGACCGGCACGACGCCCGTGAAGCCGTCCGGGCCGGGCGCCAGCGCGACCTCGCCGCCGAACGTCCAGCCGCCGCTTGCGGGAATGGCGACCGAAGCCGTCTTCACCGCGTCCGCCACCGTGCCGGAGAGGCCCAGCGTGACGGGCAGGGAGAACGGCGCATGGCTTCGCCCGCCCGCGACCGCGCGAAACGCGGCGTTCCAGGGCTGCGGCCTGACGTCGAAGCCGAAGGCCCGGCGTACCGCCGAGCGGCGATCCCGGAACGTGCCCGCCTTCAGGGCCGCGAGGTCCGCTTCGGCGCGGCGGTCCACGTATTCCGGCGTGATGTGCGCGCCCGTGAGGTTCAGATACGGCGTCTCGACGCGGTCGAAGACGTCGTTGTCCGCCAGGTACATCGTCTCCTGGTAGCGGCGGCTCGTCACGCCGACCGCGGAGCGGCGCACCGTGTTCTTCTCAACGAGCGCGTTCTTCACCGAGATGAAGAGCGAGCCGTTGGAGCGGATCTCGTTGCCCCGGTAGACGTACGACTGGGAGAAGGGCCAGCGGACGTTCGGCGGGAACGCGCCGATCAGGCTCGCGCCCGCGCCCCGGAAGTCCGTGCCGATCGAACCCCGGTGGCAGTTGCCCTCCTCGACGACGTTGCCGAGGAACTGCACGTACCAGCAGGTGATCACGCCGTGGTAGTCGCGTCCAGAACCGTGGAAGCCGCCCGCGCGGCGGCAGCGGTTGCGCGCGACGACGCAGTCCGTCACGCCGCCGTAGAGTTGGATCGCGACTCCCGCGTCCTCGATGTCGTTGTCGACGTAGAGGAGGTGCTTCCGCTCCGCCACGATGACGAAGAGCGAGGTCGCGTCCGGCGCGAGGTCGAACGGGCGGTCGATCTCCAGGTCGCCGTAGCCCTTCATCGAGACGATCTCGCGCGTCTGGCCCGCGCCGCGCCCGTCCGTGATCTGGAGTTCGCACCCCACCCAGGCGGCCTCGTTCGTGCCCGTCTTCCACTGGAGGTCCTTCGGGAAGGAGAGCGTCACGTGCGTGCCCCGCACGACGCCCGAGGCGCATCCCTGCTCGCCGCGCCGCTTCGCGCACCAGGCCGTCTGCGCACCGTCGTGCGTGACCGCCTCGCGGTTGTTCGTGAAGAGGTCCGTCTGCCGGTTCCCGCTCCAGAACATGCGGCGGCACACAGACGAGATCGAGTAGGTGCAGTTGTTCGCGTCGTTGTTCTCGAAGATGCAGCGGTCGCCGCCGAAGATCGCCCAGCCCGTCCCGTTGACGCGGCAGTCCGCCATGCGGATGTAGTCGCCCGTGAAGTTGAAGAAGAGCGTGCGCTGCGCGTCCTTGTCGCAGTAGAGGACGCAGTCCACGATCTCGCCGCGCAGGCAGTTGCGCACGACGATGCCGTCCCCGCGCATCGAATAGCGCGGCAGGAAGTTCCCGAGGTTGTTTTCGTCGCGCCACTGGTCCGAGACGAACTTCAGGCGCAGGCGCCGGAACGAGATATCGTGCGTCAGCGTGCCGCGCGCCGCCCTCATGCAGTTGGCGGACGCCATGTCGTTCTTCGCGACGATGCCGTTGCGGTACTGTCCCGAGGAGATGAAGAGGTCGTGGATGCCGAACGAATGCGAGCCCTCGATCAGGTTCTCCGGCGGCTGGAGCGTGTCCGGCCAGAAGATCTGCGCGAGCGCGCGGTCCTCGCCCTTCAGGAGCACGTGCGGCGGAATGACGAGCGTGCGCGTGAGCATGTAGCGTCCGCAGGGCACGTAGGCCGTGCCGCCGCCGTTCCGCGCCGCCGCCGCGAGCGCGGCGTCGAAGGCGTCCGAATCGCTCTCCAGGTCGTTCGGCTCGGCGCCGTAGTCCTCGACGTTGAACACGTCGGCCTTCCACACGGCGCGCGGCGGCGCGACGGTCCACGTGCCCGCGTCGTACCAGTCCGCCCCGCCCTTCAGGCCGTTGCGCACCTTGACGGGGTAGGTCCCCGCCGGCATGTCCGCCGGCACGCGCGCCGTAAGACTCCAGACGTCCGTCTTCTCAAGCGCGAGCGCGCGGCCGCCCAGGAGGACGCCGACGCCCGTCTTCGGCGTCTCCGCGCGAGAGGGCGCGAGGGAACGGCCGAAGACGCGCAGCACGCCGCCCGGCGTCGACGCATCGCCGCCATCGCCCTGCAGCCACCACACGGTGGGCGCGTTGAGCGTGAACGGACGGGAGACGCCCTGTCCGTTCCGAACGCGCCCCTCGACGATCGCCTCGCCGTTTCCGGGGAGCGGGAAGACGAGCCCCGTGTCGGAGAGCACGGTCGCCGCCGCCTCCCGCCCCGCCACCTCCACGCGCGGATCGGCACCCCAGTCGCCGCCGTGGAGGAGGACGTGTTCGCCCCCGCCCACCGGATACGAGGCCCAGGTGACGACGGGGGATGATTCCGCGACGGCCGCGCTCGCGACCAGACAGCAGACAGTCAGGATGTTCGCGCCGCCCACGGACCGTTTCCTTTCTAGAACGTCACGTCGGAGTCGTCCCAGCAGCACCTGAGGACCTTCTCCATGAGTTTCGCGTCCATCTTGCGCGGATTGCAGCCCGTGCAGGCGTCGCCCATCGCGTTCTCGGCGATCTGCGCCGCCTTCGCCTCGAACTCGTCCGCGCCGACCATCGGCGGCTGCGCCTCGTTCACCGCCGTCTTGTAGGTCGGCAGGCCGTTCGCGGCGTAGTCCCTGATGCAGTGCGGAATGTTGAGTTCGTCGTTGAACCTGCGCACCCACGCGATGAGCGCGGCGATCTTCGCCTCCTGCGAGGTCTCGGCGCCCGCGATTCCGAGCTCGTCCGCGCAGCGCGCGTAGCGCGCGGCGGCGAACGGCACGGCCGCGTTGAAGCGGATGACCTTCGGCAGGTACATCGCGTTCGCCGCGCCGTGGATGATGTGGCCGCCGGAGAACGCCGCGCCCGTCTTGTGGGCGAGCGAATGGACGATGCCGAGGAGCGCGTTCGAGAACGCCATGCCCGCGAGGCACTGCGCGTCGTGCATGGCGGCGCGCGCGGCGGGGTCGCCGCCGTAGCTCTTGACGAGCGCGTCGCGGATCATCTTCATCGAGTGGATCGCAAGCGCGTCCGAATACGGCGAGTGGGCGACGGCGACGACGGCCTCCAGGTCGTGCGTGAGCGCGTCCATGCCCGTGTGCGCGCAGAGCTTCTGCGGCATCGTGAGCGTGAGGTCGGGGTCGACGATCGCGACATCGGGCGTGATCTCGAAGTCCGCGATCGGGTACTTGATGCCCTTCGCGTAGTCGGTGATGATCGAGAACGCCGTCACCTCGGTCGCCGTGCCGGACGTGGAGGAAATCGCGCAGAAGTGCGCCTTCGTGCGGAGCTTCGGCAGGCCGAAGACCTTGCACATGTCCTCGAACGTCGCCTCGGGATGCTCGTACTTGATCCACATCGCCTTTGCGGCGTCGATCGGCGAGCCGCCGCCCATCGCGACGATCCAGTCGGGCTGGAACGCCTGCATCACCGCCGCGCCCTTCATCACCGTCTCGACCGACGGGTCGCTCTCGATGCCCTCGATGAGCTTCACCTCGAAGCCGGCCTCCTTGAGATACGCCTCCGCGCGCTGCAGGAACCCGCCGCGCCGCATCGAGCCGCCGCCGACGCAGATGACGGCGCGCGCGCCCTTGAGGGTCTTCAGGGTCGCAAGGGCGCCCTTGCCATGATAGATGTCACGGGGAAGTGTGAAACGAGCCATGTTGGAACCTCCTTTGCATTTTATTGGATAGAAAGATACCGATATCTTAGCACCTATTCGGACAAGGTGCAAGGGGGAAGTTCCTCCGATGAAACCGCCCTTTGCCCCCCCCGAGGTTACCGGGCCAGAAGAAAGGCGCGCGGGGCGCGCGTCTCGAAGACGACGCGCTCGCCCTCCTTCCCGAAGTAGCCGCCGTAGCCGAAGCTGATGCGCACGATGTCCTCGGCGCGCAGGCGCGCGGGCTTCGCGCCCGAGGGGACGCCGTGCGGGGAGAAGTCCGCAAACGCGCATGTCACCTCGCATGCCCCCTTCTCGGAAAGGGAGACGTGGCCGGGCGCGTACCAGTTGACGCCCTCGCGCGTCCGAAGGAAGATGCCGCATGTGGCCTGTCCCCCCGTCGTTTCGGGTACGCGCACGGTGAAGGAGACGCCGCGCGCCGCAGCGGGGAAAGGCGAGTTGTCGTAAACGAAGTTGAGGAACGCGAACGTATCGACGCCCCCCTTCGTGAGCGTCGTCTCCACGCGGTACCAGCCATCCGTTCCACACGCATGTCCGCCCGTCACGTACGTTCCCTTCCCGAGTTCAACGCGCGCGGGCGGGACGGCAAGCGGTGCGAGCGCGGGTTCGAACGGCGCGGAGGCCGCAGGGTTCAGGTGCCCGTCGACGGGGCGGTCCGTCGTGAGAACGACACCCCCGTAGGGCGGCAGGTCGAGCGCGAGGTCGCCCGTGCCCGATGTCGCGAGGCCCACGCGCGGATTCCAGATGCGCGCCGCGCCGCCGTCCGCAAGCCGCACCGCGCCGCTCCAGGCGTCGGGCGAATCGTTCAGGACGAAGAAGACGTCGCCCGAGGCCGTGCGCCGATGGGCCGTGCGGAGCACGTCCTCCGGCCCGGCGACGCGCCGCAGCGCGGGCTCGTGGCGGGCGTCGAGGACGTCCGCGAGGAGGACTGTGCGGGCGTCGTCGAGGAACGTCCAGTCCGCCGCGAGGCGCGTGACCTCCGCGTCGGGGAAGGCCGTGCGGGAGTTGCGGGGGCGTTCGCCGAGCGCGAGGACGAATCCACCCGCCTTCCTAAACGACTCCAGCTTCCGCGCCGCGCCGACGGGGAGCGTGGAGACGCCCGGCAGGATGACCGTGCGCCAGCGGAGCGCGCCCTTCACGAGCAGACCGTCCCGCACGTCCGCCTGCTCCAGCGTCTCGGCGTCCACGAACAGGAACGACCGGTTGGCGGCGAAGAGGGTCTGCCCGGCGGACTTGACGACGTTCGCCGTACGGCGCGCCGCCGCGCCGCCGCCCCCGCGCCGCTGGGGCTCGAAGCCGACCATGAGGGCGTCCGCCGGATAGAGGAGCGCGATGTCCGCCGCCGCATGCCCCTCGCGGACGAGCGTGACCGTGCGACCGATTTCCTCGTTGATCGCGCGCCGCACGGCCCGGGGGAACGGCTGCCAGCGGTAGTAGCTCGTGAAGGTGTTCACGCCGCCCCAGATCTGGCGGTTGAGCGAACCGACGATCTCCCGCGCGCCCACCTGGTAGACGGGGCGCGTGTCGCCCTTCGCGCGGTACCTCTGGCAGTGGTCGCTCGCCTCGCTCATCACGTAGCGGGATCCGTTGAGCGCGCCCGCGCTGCCGACGAGGAGAGGCGTGAGCCACGTCACCTGGGCGGGCACGCTCTGGAGCATGTCGCAGCTCGGCGCGGAGAGGCCGCGCAGGACCTTGAAGAAGTCGCCGTAGAGGGGCACGTGGGCGACGAGGCCCTCCTCGGCGAGGAGGTGCCCGCCGCTTGCGATGCCGTTCGCGTCCGCCCACTTCGTGAGCTGGCCCGTGTAGTTCCGCGCGACGCGCGCGCCCACCATCGACCAGAAGCGGTGGCGCGCGGCAGCGACCGCGCGCCCTCGGCGGCGCCGTGGACGAGCGCGGGTACGTCGTCTACGAGCGGATGCCCCGCCTCCCGCGCGTAGGCCGCCAGCAGCTCGTCGCTCACGGGCAGGCAGAGGTAGGGCATCGGACGCATCCACATCGTCATGAGGGACGGTTCGTCCGTGAAGGTGGAGGCGATGGCGGAGAGCGACGGACCCAGTTCGCGCCGGTAGGCTTCGTGCGTGAGCGCGATGAAGCGGGCCGTCGGCTCGGCCATGAGCAGGTTCGGGTAGGCGTACTTGTAGCGGCTCACCGAGAGGGAGACGTGCGTCCCCTCGTGGATGAAGTCGTCGGTGACCACGTAGACCGTCTCGGTCTTTCCGTCGTCCGCCGACGGACGGCGTAGCGTCGCGACGGGCCGGCCGGGCGGCGACGGCGGCAGCGCGGCGGACCCTGCGGGTACGTTCGTCACCGCGACAAGGTACGCGCGCGCCCGCCATTCGGGATGCCCCTCCAGCGTCTTGCCCCCCGCCGTGCAGCTCGGATAGCCCTTCTCGTCGTAGAGCCAGACGGCGAGACCGCGCGCATGGGCCGCCTCGACCTTGTGGCGGAAGGCCGCCCAGTCGGCGGGCGAATCGAGGTAGTCGGCGAAGTTCACGTTGCCCGTGAAGCCGCCGAAGCCGTCGGCCTCAAGATCCGCGAGGACCGCATCGACCTTCGCAGGCTCGTTCGGCTGCCCGTGCTGGATCGGGAGGATGCGGGAAGCGGCGGGCGGGTTCGCGAAGCGCACGTCGCGCGGCGCGTCCTCCGGCGCATAGACGGTCCCGCCGAAAGCCGCGCAGTTCACGGCGGCGGCGAGGAGGAACGAAGCGAGCGGACGTCCCGCGCGCGGCGTGCGCAGATGCGCATGTTCGGCTGTCATCGAGGCTGTTCCTTTCATGTTATGGCTCTCTTTCCCGTTGGGTCCCTGCGCGCCGCCGGACGGCTAGCGCAGCAGCAGGACCGTCCCCTTCGGGCGGACATAGAGGCAGCCCGTGCCGCGCACGAGGCCCGACGGGTGCGTGGCGTCGACGTACCCCGAGACGGAGACGCCGCCGAGGCGCAGGCGGTCGATCTCGTTCGTACCCGTGAAGTCGAGCCGCAGCTTCGCCGAGTCCCGCAGGTCCAGCGCCAGTCCCTCGTCGAGGTCGAGCGCCGCGTCCCCGGCGGGCTTCACGCTCACCTGGTCGACGAAGAACTCCACGTCATTCGGGGTCCGCCCCACCTGCAGCGTCGTGCCGTCGGGCTGGGGCATGCCGTTCAACCCCCGGATGCCGAACATGTACGTGCCGGCGGCGGGGACGTTGAAGAGCGTGCTGCGGAAGACGAAGTTGGAGGCGTAGAGCGACGGCGTGCGGAAAATCTCATTCGTCACGCCCTGCGCGTCCACGAGGTAGAACTGCCCCTGGTTGCCGCCCCAGTTCCGGTTCGGCGGCGCGTTCTCGTAGATCCAGAGGCGCGACCGGGCCGAGAACGCGAGGCGGTACATCCCCGCCGCCGGGAACGCGATCGCCTGTTCGGCCGACCCGCACTGGCAGATGTCGAGCGCGAGCGTCCCCACGCCGTAGGTGTTGCCGTAGGCCTGCTGCTTCTCGCCGTTGCCCACCGTGACGAGCCGACACGGGTCCCAGATGTGGGCCATGCTCTTCTCGGTGTTGTTGGAGAAGACCGTGGTCGAGGTGTCGCGGTTGCTGCGCAGCGTCCAGGCGGAGGTGTTCGCGAACGTCCCGTTCGCCACAAGTTCGCCGCCCGCGTCCTGGCGGACAAACTCCAGCTCGTCCACGACCGCGCAGGGCGCCACCGTCTTCGTCGACGCCACCGTCCCCCGCAGGCGCAGGCGCACGGTGCGCGGCGCGGTGAGCGTCACCGCCGTCGGCAGCGTGGCGCGCGCCATCTTCGCCCCGAAGACGGTTCCGAGCGTGCCCAAGGACAGCACGGTGTCGTCCCCCTCCAGCAGCTCGCCCGCGAGGCCGTTGGCGCGGTTGACCTGCAGACCGTTCCACCGGTAGTCCCTGCCTTCCGTGTTGTGGAAGGCCGCCTTGCGCAGACGGAGCTTCCACGTGCCCGCCGGGAGCGTGAACGCGGCGGAGGTGGCGGATCCGGCGTTGCCGTAGAACACAAGCTGCACGCCGCCGCGCGTCGAACCTGCGCGGTAGCCCATGTTCCGCATGCCGCGCGTCACGAGGCAGACGTCGGGCTCCGTCCCCGTCTCCTCAGACTGCGCGAACGTCCAGTCCGCCGCCGTGTGGCCCGCGTCGCGGGCATACCGCCCGTTCCACGCCATGTCCACCTGCTCGAAGTCCGCGTTCGGCGGATAGACAACCTCCTCCGCAGAAACGTCGGTGACGAGGCGGAACCTGAAGTCGTCGAGGATCGTGTGCGCGTCGCCCGTCCCCACGGCATGGTCAAGGCGGAACGTGTACGCGCCCGCCTTGACGCCGCGCACGAGGAAGCGCTGCCTCCGCGTCGAGACGCCCACGTAGCCGAACGCCGTCCCGACCGGCGTCTCCGCGCCCGCGCCGTCCACGAGCGAGACCTTGACCCAGCCGCCCGCATACGGGTAGCCGCCGCCGTCCATGCGCCCGCCCGTGAGGAACGTCAGCTCGTAGTCGCCGTCCGCCGGGAACGTGACCGTGTTCTCCACGACGCAGCCCTGCTTGAGCGCCATCACGACGTTTCCCTGGAAGGGATAGTCGGCCCAGCGGAAGTTCTTCGTGCCGCCGTCGATCATCCAGTGTCCGTTTTCGCGCAGGCTCGGCAGATTGAGGAAGTACAGGTTGCTGTTTTCGCGGGAGACGACCGTCCAATGGTACGTCGTCGCCCCGAGCGTGCCGAACCCCACCGCACCGGTTCCCGTCCATTCCTCCATGTCCGCGTTCGGCATCGTCGCGTAGACATCCCCCGCGACGGCGGCGACGCCCTTCCCGACGGGCGGCGGCGCGGCGAGGACCAGTTCGCCCGCGCCCGAAACGGCAAGCGTCTTGATCGTCTCGGGCAAGGACGCCACGCGCACGGCAACGTCCGCCGCAAGATCCAGGTGCGCCTCGCCGGCGGCGGCCTTCGCCGCGTCGGGCGCGTTCGCGAAGCCGAGCCCGTCGTAGAGATCGCGCGTGACCGTGTAGGCGTCGCCCGCGTGCAGGGCCAGCTGCGGCTCGCCCGCGACGAGCGTGGCGGACGCCTCCACGCGCGTCGAGCCCGCGAACGGCTCCGTCATCGAATAGGCCTGCGCACGCCCCGCCTCCGCGAGGCGCAACGTACCCGCGCCCGTCACCGTCTGCGCGGCGTCGTCCGCCACCGTCACCTCCGCACCCCTCGCCGTGCGCACCTCGACCGTCGGCGTCGGCACCGCCGGAGACCACTTCCGCAACAGGTAGTTCGCCACCTGCTCGCGCTCCAGCGCCGTGAGGCGGTTCGTAAAGGCGATGACCTCGCCGAGCGCGTCGCCGCCGCTCCGGAAGTACGTCGGCCCCCACATGTCGCGGTCGTTGAAGAAGTTCCCGAGGTGTCCCGCGATGTCCCCCGCGTCCCATTCGTAGACGTAGGAGCCCGCCTTCGCCGCCGTCGCCGCCTCGTCGAACACCGCGCCGTTCAACAGGGACCGTCCCTGGAAGAGGCCCGGATGCGCCGAGTTGGCCGAGCTCCAGGTCCCGCCCAGCGCCCCTTCGGGACTCTGCGGATGCCAAAAGGGCGAGGTCCCCCTCATGACGCCCACCGGGAACCCCCAGGAACCCTCCACGTAGCCCGAGTAGAAGAGATGGCGGATCTCGCCGATGTTGGCCGTCCGCTCCTTGCGCGTCCCGGGCTCGCAGAAGCCCATCCAGGAGCCCGACTGGCGGCCGTTGAAATGGACGTAGGAGAGCGCGGGCGCGTCCGCGAAGGTCCTTGCGACGGGATGGAGGACGGCCTTCTCCCACACGCCCTCCGCGACCTCGTTCGTGAGCCAGCTCGTCCGCGCCGTCGCGCAGAAGTGGCGCACGCCCCAGCTGCCGTCCGCCTCCCGCGTCTCGCGCGCGTCGTACCAAGTCGCGACGCCCGTGTTGAGCGCGCTCGTCCCCTCGACGCGCGTATCGGCCTTCGCCGCGTCGAACCACAGCGCGGCACGGCCGAGGACGTTCGACGGCACGGGGACATCGTCCGGCGCGCCCCCGACGAGGTTCAACGCGCCCTCGCGCACGGCGACGACGGCGGATGCCGAGGTGGCGAGGTTCGAGACCGCGAGCGTCCAGGCGCCCGCGCCGCTTTTCTCGACCCTCCCCGCCTCGGCGGCGAACCAGACCGGCTCCGTCTGCACCGCGTCGCCCGCCACGGACAGATCGACCGTCTCGCCGTCATCGACCACGATGTCGGCCCCGCACAGCCCGGCGGCGCATGCGGCAAGAACAAAGAACGTCTTCATGCTGCGCTCCTCACTTTCTGCCCTCGTCAACTTCGCCTTGCGGCCCGCCGCCGAAAGGCGTCCCCATTGCGCACACAGTGTACCCCACGCGACGGGAAGCCGTCAAGCGCGAAAAGCGCGGAAAACGGGGGGTCTCACGCCGGCTTCACGGGGAAGCCGGGCAGGACGGTGGCGTGGGGGTGGGCGGACTTGAGCGGATAGTCGAGCGTGTAGTGGAGGCCGCGGCTCTCGTGGCGCTTCTGGGCGCTCCGGACGATCAGCTCGGCGCAGAGCGCGAGGTTCCGCAGCTCCAGCGTGTCCGGCGTGACGAGGTAGTCGAAGTAGTATTCGCGGATCTCCTTGCGCAGGGTTTTCAGGCGGTGCGCGGCGCGGGCGAGGCGCTTGTTCGTGCGGACGATCGAGACGTAGTCCCACATCAGGCGGCGGATTTCGTCCCACATGTGCGCGACGAGCACGGCCTCGTCCGGCTCCACGGCGCGGCCGATGTGCCAGGCGGGGATCGCCACCTTCTCCGGCATCTTCTCGGGGTGGGCCGTGAGGCGGCGCGCCGTGAGGCGGGCGGTGACAAGCGCCTCCAGAAGCGAATTGGAGGCGAGGCGGTTCGCGCCGTGGAGACCCGTGCAGGCCGTCTCGCCCACGGCCGAAAGGCCCGGCACGGAGGTGCGCCCGTCCACCGTCGCCTGCACGCCGCCACAGCAGTAGTGGGCGGCGGGGACGATGGGGATGAGGTCCTTCGACATGTCGATGCCGAACTCCAGGCACTTGTGGTAGATGTTGGGGAAGCGCTTCTCCAGGAACGCGCGCCCCTTCTTGCGGATGTCGAGGCAGCAGTAGGGGTCGCCCGTGCGCTTCATCTCGCTGTCGATCGCGCGCGCCACGATGTCGCGCGGCGCGAGCGAGCCGCGCGCGTCGTACTTCTGCATGAACGGATGCCCCTTCCGGTCCACGAGCACCGCCCCTTCGCCGCGCACGGCCTCGCTGATGAGGAAGCGCTTGGCCTTCGGGTGGTAGAGGCAGGTGGGGTGGAACTGGATGAACTCCATGTTCGCGATCTTCGCGCCCGCGCGCCAGGCGAGGGCCACGCCGTCGCCCGTCGCGACGTCGGGATTGCAGGTATAGAGGTAGACCTTGCCGCAGCCGCCCGTCGCGAGGATCGTGTTCGGGGCACGCACGGCGTAGATCTCGTTCGCCGTCTTGTCGAGCACGTACGCGCCCACACAGCGGTTGGGGCCCTTCACGCCGATGCGCCGCGTGACGATGAGGTCGATCACGATCGTCTGCTCGCGCACGTCGAGGACGGGATGCTTCCGCAGCGTGCGGATCATCGCGGCCTCGCACTTCTGGCCGGTGATGTCGCCCGCGTGGAAGATGCGGCGCATGGAGTGGCCGCCTTCGCGGCCGAGGTCCCAGGTGCCGTCCTCCTTGCGGTTGAACTTCACGCCGCAGTCGATGAGGTCCTGGATGGCGGCGGGGGCCTCGGAGACGATGCGCCGCACGACCGGCTCGTCGCAGAGGCCGGCGCCCGCGACGAGGGTGTCCGCAACATGGTTCTCGAACGTGTCGGCGGGATCCGCCACGCAGCAGATGCCGCCCTGGGCGAAATTCGAGTTGCAGTCCGCCAGCCTCTCCTTGGTGACGAGGACGACCCGGCCGGCGGAGGCCAGGTGGAGGGCCGTGATGAGTCCGCTCATTCCCGAGCCGACGACGAAGTAGTCGCAGTCTACGATGCGCATGTCCGTATGTTCCTTTGAGTGACAGGTGCGTTTGCGGGCATTAGTATACCACACCCGTTGCTTGACAGACGCGGAATGTTTCGGTAGAATCCCTCCTGTTCAACGAAATTGCCGTAACTTTGAAATGGAGACGCCCATGTCAGTAGAGAACGTCCTCGGCGCGCAGCGCCCGCCCGTCCGCGTCGGAATCGCGGGGCTCGGGCGGGCCGCGCTCTTCGACCACATTCCCGCGTTCAAGGCCCTGCCCGGTCTCTATCAGGTCATGGCGGTGTGCGACCTCGTGAAGGAACGGCGCGACATCGTCGAGAAGGACTATCCCGACGTCCACACCTACCGTCGGGTGGAGGACATGCTCGACGACCCCGAAATCGACCTTGTACTCGTCACTTTCCCCACGGCCGACCACTTTTCCACCGCCCTCTCCTCCCTGCGCCGCGAACGCTGGACCGTGGTCGAGGCGCCGCTCACGACCTCGCACGACGACGCGAAGGTGCTCCAGGCCGCCTCCGTCAAGGCGCGCCACAAGCTCTACCCCTACACCCCGGGCCTCTTCGCGCCCGACTTCCGCCTTGCGCTGTCCGTCCTCGATGACGCACGGCTCGGCGAGATCTTCGAGGTGCGCGTGCGCGTGCAGGACTACGTGCGGCGCGACGACTGGCAGAGCGTGAAGCGCTGCCTCGGCGGCTGCGCGTGGTACCGGGGGCAGGACGCCCTCCTGCAGGCCGTCACGCTCATGCGCGCGCAGCCCGCGCAGCTCTGGAGCGAGCTCAAACGCCTCGTTTCCCTCGGGGACGCAGAGGACTTCGCGCACATCGTCCTCAAATCGCGCGGCGCCGTCTCCGTCGACATCGAGATCTGCGGCGGCCACCTGCCGCCCTTCGAGCCGTCCTTCACCGTGCGCGGCACCCGCGGCTCCTTCTCCGTCCTCCCCGGCGCCACGACGGGCACGCTCCACGTCCTCGACCCCGACTTCAAGTTCACGCGCCGCCGTTCCAGCGTCCGCACGCCCCCCCTCGCCGACATGCACGAGGCGCTTCCCGTCGTCGACGCCCCCGTGGGTCCTGCAGGTGAAACCGCCCCGGGGGCCGTCGCCTTCTGGCGCACGCTCTACAGCACGATCCGCACGGCCGCGCCCTTCCCGGTGCCGCTCGACGACGTCGTGGAGACGATCCGCTATCTCCAGCTCATCAAGCGCGCCTCGCCGTTCAATACATAACGCACTTGCATTCCAGGCCGGTTTAGAGTACTCTAGGTGCTTTCCGTTTCCGCCTCGCGGAGACCGTGTTCATCGAATCTTCCTTCGGAGTCGACTATGGCAGACGAAAACAACTTCGTGTCCTTCGTGTGCGCCTCCTGCCGCCAGGAGCTGGAGGTGCCCCGCGACAAGATCGGGCAGACGGTCGAGTGCCCGTCCTGCGGCGCACGGTTCGTCGTGGCGGCGCCCGCCGCAACGGCCTCCACCGCCACGCAGGCGCAGCTGGACGCAATGAAGTCCCGCACGATCCGCATCGAACTGGGGGACATCTGAGTCCGGTTCCATGCCTTCGGCCGTCTTGATCGTCGCCTCAACCCGCGTCCACGTCGACGCGCCGGAGATTCTGCGCATCCAGGACACCATCGCCGCCCTCCTCAAGGAGGGTTGTGCCGTGGACGTCCTCGTGCCCCGCCTCTCCCCGCTCTTCACGGCCTCCCTCCCCACCGGTGCCCGCGTCTTCACCGCCCCGCACATCCCCTTCTGCGGCGACCTCCCGGCGCGCCCCTCCCTGCGCCGCCTCCTCGCGGCCTTCGTCCTCTTCCTCCGCTGCTACTCGCTCGTCTCCCGCCGCGCCTACGACGTCCTGCACGGCTTCAACGACGGCGCGCTCGTCGTCCGCGCCCTCGACCGCGTCACCGTGCGCACCTACCCCTATGTGGCGGAGATCCACAGGCCGCTCTCCTCCCCCGGCTTCTTCAAGGGCCCGCGCTCCGCCCTCGCCCGCAGCCTCGAACGGGGCGCCCTGCGCCACGCCGCCGCCATCATCCTGCCCGACGAGGCCACCCTCGCGCGCTTCGGGGGAAAGATCCCCAAGGCGCGCGTCTCCATCATTCCCGACCCCCATGCGGACTTCGCCCCGGAATCGTTCACCTACGGCGAGTTCGCCAC
The DNA here is from genome assembly GCA_900547945.1 of uncultured bacterium. Lineage (GTDB taxonomy): Bacteria > Verrucomicrobiota > Kiritimatiellia > RFP12 > UBA1067 > RUG572. The sequence goes on along the minus strand of URIT01000009.1, from coordinate 28,481 downwards.
GGCCATCCGCCATGTCTACGACTACGTCCTGAGACCCAGGAGACCCGAAGCATGAAAGCCCCCTCCAAGAAGAAGCCCTCCAAGAAGAAACCCCAGGCGGCGGGCCTCCGCCGCCGTCTGCGCCTCTGGGCCCGCCTCTCCTCGGGCGCACTCCTGCTCGCCTGGCTTGCCCTCAGCATCGTGGGCGACATCTACGTCCACCACCCCGCCGACTGGCTCGCCGCCCGCCGCTGTGCGCTCACGGCGCCGCTGGAGTACTTCGGCGACCGCGCGGCGTTCTTCACGGACGCCCTGGGCTGGACGGGACGCGATGCCGTCAACACCCCCGACGACCCGCCCCCCACGGGCATGGTGACCTTCGCGGGCGATCCCGTCCGCACCGGCGCCCCCGCCCCCGCCGACCTCGTCGTGCTCGACCGGGGGGACTTCCGCATCGGCTGGTCCCCCTCCCTCCGACGCCCCGTCTGGGCCGCCTACCACGTCCCGCGTGACGCCCCCCACGTGGCGGGCCGCCGCCCGGGCTTCCAGAAGGACCGCAGCGTCGCCTCCTCGCCCGCCCCGCGCGACTACGAACGCTCCGGCTATGATCGCGGTCACATGGTCCCCAACCACGCCATCGCCACCCGCTTCGGCCCCGACGCCCAGCGCCGGACCTTCCAGATGACGAACATCGCCCCCCAGCGCCCCGCCCTCAACCGTGGCCCCTGGCGCGAGATGGAGCAGCGCATCGCGGACCTCTGGACCGCCAAGTACGGCGAGATCTGGGTCATCGTCGGCACCGTCCCCCCCACCCACGCCGCCCAGCGCAGGAAACTCGGCAAGAGCGCCATCGACGTCCCCGAGAAGTACTACATGGTCATCGCCTCCCAGACCGAGGACAGCGTGCGCGTCCTCGCCGTCCTGATGGACCAGACCGCCGGACGCTGGGACTTCCCCTCACGCAGCATCGTCTCGGTGGACGAGATCGAACGCCTCACCGGCCTCGACTTCTTCCCCAACATGCAGAAGAGCCTGCAGACCTCGCTCGAAGCCGACGTCCCCACCCGCCTCTGGCCCATCCGCGCCCTCGACCTGCTCAAGCTCATCCTCGTCCGGCTGGGCTGAGCGGCGACGGGCGCTCAGCGCGAGAAGGAGAGGTTGCGGAAGGCGATCTCGTCCGCCGTGTCGGTCGCGGTGAGCGAGACGGCCACGAGGTCGGTGACGACCGGATCGAAGTCCGTGTCGAATGTGACCTCGTAGCGCTTCCAGGGCGTCAGCTCGGCCGCTGCCGCCGCCAGCACGGGGATTTTCCGTTCGAACGTCTTTTCGTTCGAGATCAGCTGAACACGGAGGGAGAACGGGTTCTCGCTGCGGGCGCGGAGGTCGAAGGCGACGGTCCAGCGCCCGTTTCCGCGCGCGAGGAAGCCGTCCGTCACGACGGCCTGCATCCCGGCCGATTTCTCGCACTGAACAAGACGGTAGATCACCCGCCCCGCCTCGTCGCGGTGCGTCGCCTCCAGCTTGACGAGCCAGGACGGCACGCGCTGCCACACGCTCTTCGTCTTCGGCGCCTCGGCGACGAGGTTCGCGTGCAGGTCCACGGCGGGGCGAGGACGCACCGGCGCCTTCCAGGTGACAACGTGTCGGTCGGCCGCAAGCGGCACCTCCGGCGGCGCGTCGGTCGTCGCGTAGGCGACCGCCACGTTCGTCGGGTTGTTGAACGCGGAGGCGGGGAAGGTTGACCGCACGCCGCCGATCCAGAGGTTCGTGAACGTGAGCGCGTAGTTGTCCGTGACGAGCCACCGCTTCGGGTCGTTGCGCGTGTCGATCGCCACGCCGTCCGTCTTCCCGATCGCGCGCCAGTCGCTGCGGCCCGTCGAGCCGGGCACGGAACAGCCGTCGAAGGCGAACGTCTTGGGCAGCGTTCCCATGTTGTGCCCGCTGAAGAAGTGCGAAAAGAGCGTGCAGTCCACGGCGGAGAGGTTGCGGAAGAAGAACTCGTGGGCGAGGTGGCGCAGGTCCTGCGGATCCTTCTCCTTGTGCGCCTTGCCGGCGTTCATCTCGCTCCATTTGTTGTTACGGCGAAGCGTCTCGTTGTGCCAGTTGTTGATGAGCCCGTCGTCCGCACGGAAGACGTCGATGTTCTCCATCGTGACGGCGGCGTTGTCCCCCTGCGGGAAGATCGCGGCGCAGGAGGTGCCGATCGCGATGTCGCGGTAGACGGCGCCCGTCACGCCGCTCACGACGAGCGCGTTGTCGCCCACGTAGAGCCAACAGTTCTCGGCCCGGAAGCCGCGGTGCCCGTTCGTAAAGCCGTCCGAGCACATCATCGAGGCGAGCAGCTTCACGTTGCGGAATGTCGTGTTCGGCGCCCAGCTCATGAGGTTGAAGGTGCGCGCGTCGATGACCTTGAAGCCGTCGAGCGTGACGTCCGGCGCGGCGACGCGGATGACGCCACGCGCGGTGTTCTGCGTCTGGTCGTAGCGGAAGATGTCGCTGAGCGGGTCGAGCACCATGCCGCGTCCGTGCATCCTGAGGCCCTTCGCCACGATCTTGAGGCGCGCGTTCAGGACGGCGCCCGGCGCGAGGTAGATCTCCTTCAGGTCCTTCGGCGTTTCGAGGAAGCCGTCCGCGCCCGGCGCGTCGACCCAGCCCTCGACGTAGAGGACACCCGGCGCGCCCTTCTGCGGGATTTCGTCCGCCTTCTCGGGCGCGTCCGCGAAGACGGAGAGGATCGTCTTGTCGGAATCGTTGAGCTGGATGCCGAAGTAGACGGGGCGGTCCAGCCACACGGAGACCACGCCGTCCTGGAACGCGCTCTTCAGGCGATGCCGGGCAGGGAAGACCTTGTAGGACGACACGTCGCGCGAAACGCGGATGTCCACGCGCACGGGCGCGCCGGAGAAGGCGAACTCGCAGAAGCGCCGGTTCACGTCTCCGCCGTGCGTCCGGCCCGCGAGGATCGACTTCTCGCAGTGGTTGTAGACGACGAGCGGACGCCGCACGCCCTCCTGCTCCACCTGCACCGCGTACGCCGCGTCGCGCGCAATCGCCGCCGGGTATTCCGGATAGACCACCACCCGGGGGGCGCACGACTCCACGCGCACGCCGGGGACGGCGGCGTTCCCGGTGTTTGCACTGATGTCCGTTCCGTTCGCGAAGAGGCTTCCCGCCACGACGCATCCCGCCAGCATGGTCTCAAGTTTCATGGTCCGATTATAGCATAAAAACGCCCTTTTGCGGGAACCATCCGACCGGCTTTCGGTGGAATTTGAGCGGTGACAAGTGTCTCATGGACAGAGCATGAAAGAACGTTCCCGCGCAATTACAGAAATCGTCAAGAGGAAGCCATCGTGTCTCGCCGTTCTCCCTTCCACAGATTCTCCTCCCCGCTTTGGCACGACTTCTGCTAAACTATCGGCATCCGCGAAAAGCGGTTTCAACCCAACCAAAGGAACACGACCATGAACATGATGAAAGCAACGGGCGGCCTCGTGGCCCTCTCCCTTGTCGCTGCGGCATTGCCGGTCTACGCCGACGGTGCCGAAACCAAGCCGAAGGAGGAAGTGACGAGCCTGGAGGAGAAGGACGACTTTCCCCTCTCCGTCGAGGTGTCGCTGGACGTCCTGAGCGACTACGTGTGGCGCGGCACGATCTGCAACGGGAATCCCGTCTGGCAGCCGTCCGTGACGCTCGGCTACGACCTGGGCGACTGGGGCGCCCTCTCGGCGAACGTCTGGCAGTCCTATGATCTCACGCACAAGCGCGGCACGGCGACGAACAGCCGCCGGGCGTGCGGCCTGCAGGAGATCGACTACACGCTCGCGTATGCGGTCAGCCTGGCGGACTTCGACTTCGAGGTCGGGCACATCTTCTACACCTTTCCGAACAACAACGGCGCGTCCGACCAGGACCTCTACGCGACGGTCGCCTACAACAACCCGATCGTCACGCCCAGCGCCTCCGTCTACTGGAACTACAACTCCGCGCACGGCGAAGACCCCTCGGCCGTCTACTTCTCCTTCGGCCTCGCGCACGACTTCGAGCCCGTCGAGGGGCTGACGCTCACCCCCTCCGCCTCGCTCGGGTTCGGTGACAACGCCTGGAGCAAGTACGTGACGGACGAATCCGCCGGAACGGAACTGACCGACCAGACGATCGGGCTTGCCGCAAGCTACGCGATCACGGAGAACGTTTCCGTCGGCGCCCAGATCAACTACACCTGGATCCCCTCCCACACCCTGCGCCACCTCGACTACATGGGCTGTGGCAAGAGCCAACTGCTCTGGGGCGGCGTCAACGCCACGTTCAGTTTCTGACCTCCCCTGTCCTCCACCCCGCGTTCCGGCCGACCTCCTCGGCCGGAACGCTTTTTTGTCCGCGCCAACGCAACGCTACCGCAGCGAGCAGGGGCCGTTCACGCAGCCGCCCGGACAGGCCATCACCTCGATGAAGTTCTCCGGCAGCTTCCCCATGCCGTACACCTTCAGGAGGGCGAGCGTCTTCTTGTCGATGCCGCTGATCTGCTTCGCGCAGAGCCTGAAGCCGGGGATCTTCTTCGTCGCCTCGTCGAGGACGGCCTCCGTGACGCCGCAGCTGCGCGCGAAGTTGCGCGCCGTGACCGCCGCCGGACGCGGCGTCGGCCAGGGATCGCACGCCATCACGTCGATCTTGCGGCCCGCGAAGATCGCCCCCAGTTCCTCGAACGAGAGGACGTAGTCCACGCCCTTCTCCACCGCCTCGCCGCGCTTCGCGACGCAGGGGCCGATGAAGACCGTCTTCGCATCGGGGTGCTTCTCCCGCGCGAGGCCCTTCGCGTAGACCATCGGGCTCGGCGTCGTGGAGACGTGCGGCAGGAAGGACGGCAGGTGCTTCTTCACGAGGTTCACGTAGGCCGGGCAGCACGACGTCGTCATGAGCGCCTTGGGGTCGGCCGCCATCCGCTCGATGAACTCCTTCGTCTCGTGCTCGGTCGTCCGTTCCGCCCCCAGCGCCACCTCCAGCACGTCCGAGAACCCCGCCTTGACGCACGCCGCGAGCAGCTGCTCGATCTTGCCGGGGAACTGGCGGTCGGCCGCCGGCGCCACCATCGCGACGAGCTTCACGCCGCGCTTCATCGCCATCAGCACCTCCAGGAGCTGCGAACGCTCCATCACCGCGCTGAACGGGCAGGCGTTGAAGCACTTGCCGCAGTAGATGCACTTCGTGAAGTCGATCTCCGCCACGCCCTCCTCGTTCTTGCGGATCGCGTTGACGGGGCACGCATCCTCGCAGGGCACCGTCGTGCGCACGATCGCGTGGTAGGGACAGGCCGCGATGCATTTGCCGCACTTGATGCACTTCGCCGCGTCGATGACGCTCTGCCCGTTGACGACCGTGATCGCCTTCTTCGGGCAGGTGAAGGTGCAGGGACGCGAGAAGCACCCCCGGCAGTTCGGCGTCGAGACGATCTTCGCGTCCGGGCACGCCGAACAGGCGCAGCCGCAGACGGAGAGCGGCGGCTGCGCGACGGGCGGCTCCTCCGCCGGGACCGCCGTCGCGTCCAGCGTCGCCCCGATGCGCGCCACCATGTCGTCGAAGTAGGCGGCAAGCGTCTTCGTCTCGTCGGTCTCCTCCTCGGGCATGACGCCGAGGAGCGCCATGAGGCGGTACTTCAGCACCGCGCGGTCGTGGTAGATGCAGCACCGCGAGGACGGCAGGTCCTTCGGACGCAGCTTCACGGGAATGCGGTCCAGTTCCTCCCGGAGCGTCCCGTCGTCGAAGGCGCGCACGAGCCGGATCAGCAGTTCGCGGCGGATGTAGATGGCGCCGTTCAGCATTTAGGCGACCTCCTCACCGCAAAGCTCCCTCAGACGCAGGAGGACGGACTCGGGCGTCGCCTGCGAGAGGACCTCCGTGCCGTTGATGCGCACGTAGGGCGCGCCGCCGAGCCGCTCGTCGTCGCAGAAATTGAGGCACGGCCGCGCCTCGACCTCGACCCGCTCCCGGATCTCGGGCGGCAAGTCCCCTTCGAGGTCCACGAGGCGCGAAGCCCCCAGAATGTAGCATGCGGTGCCGCAGCAGATTTCAACGCGAATCTTGTCCATACGATGTCCCTTCCACAAATGGAAACCTTCTCTGCACAATTCGGCTGTAGTATAGCATTTCCCCGTATCGCTATTCAAGTAGCGATTCTTCGTCGGCTAAAAACGCGGCATCCCCGGACGGCCAACGGCTGCTTACGGATTGCCGGGGGCGACGGCGATGACGTCCGCGTAGTGCCTACGGAAATCGACGGTCTCGACATGCCCGTTCGCGAACGTCGTGCGCTGCACGAGGCGGTCGGGCGTCAGGTACTCGAACGCCGTCATGCGGCTGAACATCGTCGCCCGCGCCGACGGCACGGCGCGCCGGTAGGAGGCCGCCACCTCGTGCTTGAGCCTGTTCCAGGTCGCGACGTTCATCGAGTAGATCGGCGGCAGGCCCCAGAGGCGGCAGAAGGCGTCCTTCAGCGGCGCGAGCTGCGGATACATGAGCGTGGAGTCGGCCCAGTACCAGTAGCTCACCGTGCAGTCGTGGTAGACGAGCTCCCAGAGCGGGATGCGGTACTTGGGGTTGTGGAGGAGCGTGCGCGTCGCCTCGGGGATCTCGTCGCCGTAGAGCGCACGGTCCTTGTAGCGCCAGCAGAGCGCCTTGCGGAATTCGTGCGGGCAGCTCGTGAGCCCTTCGGAATAGTGGAAGGCGTCGACGAGCAGCTCGTTCCCCACCTCCACGCCCACGACGAGCCCCAGGTCGTCCGCAAGGTAACGGTGTTCGGCGCGCAGGGCCTCCAGCGCCTGGGCCGCCGTGCAGGGATGCGATGCGGAGAAGCACGGCACGGGGCCGCCCGCCGCCTGGACGTCCATGAGGCGCGACGTGTAGCCGCGCGCCGCGACGTCGGGCGCAATCAGGGTTCTGCACATCTCGGGGGCGAGCATGTCGCAGAGGGCGTGCATCGGGTGCATCTTCCCGGCCTTGTCGGGGATGCTCCAGGCGCGCGCGAATGAACCATCCGCATTTACGCGCGCAACGCGGTCTGCAAACGGCAGGAAGCGCGCGGCGCGCACGAAGTTCGACGGATTCGCCACGGACACGAGACCGGGATGGAAGATGTCGCGCAGGCAGTCGTACGTGCCGGAGAGGTAGCCGAGCTTCGCGAGCGCGGCGCAGTCCGCCGCCGAAAGCCCCTCAAAGGCGTTCAGCAGCACGCGGTCGAGGCCCAGCGCCTTCATCTCCGTCGCGAGGCGCGGCACGTCGTACGGCGCGGATTCCTTCACGAGCGGCCAATTGTAGAGGCGGTTCTGGTTGTTGTCGTCCCACAGCCAGAAATCGGCCGTTCCCGGGAAATCGCGGAGGCGTGGATTCGCCTTCGCCTTTTCGGCGAGCGTGCGCACGCGCCCCTGCCGTTCGCGCCAGGCGCGGTAGGGCGCCGCGACGGCGCCGAGGGACGTGCCGAAGAAGAAGCGCAGCCGCCGGTCGTAGCCCCAGCGCCCCGCGGCGGGACGCCAGGAAACGCCGGCCCGGTACGGCGCGTTCGTCCGGCACACGAGCGCGGCGTCGAGGCCGTTCTCCACGCCCGTCATCGCGAAGACGCCGCCGCGCCCCACGCCGAAGAAGCCCATCGCGGCGCGCATGCCGTTGGCGAAGTTGTAGCGCGTGCCGTTGAAGCGCACGGCCGGGTCCGCGGCGGGATAGGAGACGCCCTCGCCGAACGGCAGGACCAGGTCGTCGCCCGCCTGCGTCTCCCAGCCGGCGGGATAGTCGAGCGGACGGGTCATCCGCCGGTCGGCGGGCGCCGAAAGGGCGAGCGTGAGCGCCCCCTCCGCGTCGCGCGCCCAGACGGCCCGCACCGGGCCGTCCGCCGTCGTGAGTTCCAGTTCCACGCGGTCCTCCGTCCGGGCCAGCACCGTCGTCGGCGCGGCACTCGCCGCGCGGAACGTCGCGCCGCCGAACGTCGCCGAGACGCCCCCGCCGTCGGCCGACCAGACGACGGGGCCGAACGTCCCCGTCGCCGGGAGGGCCAGAAGAAGCGCCGCCGCGCAGCAGCATCCAAGCGTCCGTTTCATTTTGCCCGGTCCTTTCCTTTCCACTCCATCAGACCCTTTCGTTGCGGAGGGCGGGGTCGAGGAGGTCGCGCAGCTCGTCCGCGAGGTGGTTGAAGACGAGGACGAGCGTGAAGATCGCGAGCGTGACGAACGTCATCTCCCACCAGATGCCCTGCCAGAGGCGGAGGCGGGCGTTGTTGATCATGATGCCCCAGCTCGGCTCGCCCTGCACGCCGATGCCGAGGAACGAGATGAACACCTCCGTCGCGACGGCCCCCGGGAAGCGGATCGAGAACTGGATGAGGATGATGTGCGCGACGTTCGGCAGGATGTGGCGGAACATGATCCGCAGATGCGAATACCCGAGAACGCGCGCGGCCTGCACGTAGGCCCGGTCGCGGTGCTTCATCACCTCCGCGCGGATCGTGCGGCACACCCCCACCCACGTCGTGAGGCCGATGCCGAGGTAGATGCCGAGCAGCCCCTGCCCGACGACGAGCGAGATCGCGAGGATGAAGAGGAGCCCCGGCATGGAGGCGACGGTCGCGCAGAGCCACACGACGACCGAATCGACCTTCCCGCCGAAGTAGCCGCCGAGGAGGCCGAGGAAGACGCCGAGCGGAATCGCGATGAGCGAGGTCATGATGCCCACGTGGAACGCGATGCGCGCCCCCTGCACGAGGCGCGCGGCGACGTCGCGCCCCAGGTTGTCCGTGCCGAGGAGGAAGAAACGCGCAGCCTCCGTCCCACCCTTGGGTACACGGTGCGTGAGGGGCGGCAGGTAGCGGCAGTCCTCTCGGACGACGTTGTAGGCGGGCGTGACGTCCCGCGCGCGCGCGACGCGGTACTGCACCTCCCCGTACAGCGCGAGCGCAAAGTACGCCGCGATGACGAGGAGGCAGAGCCGACCGCCCCGTTTCAGACGCCGGAAGAGTGTCCAGACCGCCGCCATCTACTTGGCGCGGACGAAGTGGGGGAGGCGGGAGAGGGGCGTCGCGACCGTGACCGTCTTCGGTCCGACGACCGTCGTGCCGTCGTCCGCCGTCCAGGTGCCGGGCGGCACCACGACCGTGCGCGTCGCGGCGCCCTTGTCCATCTGCGGCGCGACGAGGAGGTCCGTCCCCATCATGAACTCGTCGATGACGGCGGCGTAGCCCTGGTTCGGATAGTTGTATTCGAGGCTGCGGAGGATCGGCTCGCCGTCCACGGCGGCCTTCCGCGCGAGCTCGACGAAGAGCGGCGCAAACTTCTGGCGCAGGGCGACCGTGTCGCGCACGATCTTCTGGCGTTCGGCGTCGAGGATGCGCCAGGGGGAGGCGGAGAACTGCATCATCGGGCAGAGGGCGTGGATCTGCGCGCTGCGCACGAAGAGGTCGGGTTCGAAGGGTGAGCCGGGGATGAACGTCGTCCACTCGCCGCCGCCCACCATGTCGGGGCAGATGAACGGCTGGCCGATGAGGCCGGCGGCGATCATGTCGGCCGTGATGCGGCGCAGGGCCTCCCAAGTGTGGGGCTTGTCGTGGAGGCGCACGACGACGGGCATCTGCTGGAGGCGCCAGAGGTTGCGGATCTCGCAGAACGGGTACTTGAGCGCGTAGGCGGCGTAGCCGTTGTTGAGCGAGCCGTTCGTCGCCTTGGGGTCGAGCGCCTCGCAGGTGTCCAGGTTGTAGGCCGTGAGGTCGGCGCCGTCGAGCTTGAAGCCGTCCACGCCGTAGTCGCGCACGAGGCCGTCCAGCGTCTCCGTGAACCAGGCGTTCGCGTTCGGATGCGAGAAGTCGAGGAACGCGCTGATGCCGTTCCACCAGTGGCAGGGCTTCGCCGCGACGCGGCCGTTGGCGGCGGGGCGCTTCCCCTTCTCGGCGAGGAAGCCGCCCTTGACGGGATAGCCCTTCACGTCGTCGGGGTTCGTGCCCCAGGCGATCCGGCGGAAGGCCGGGATGTCCATGCCCACATAGGGGCACATCCAGAGCATCACCTTGTAGCCCATCGCGTGGAGCCTGTCCATCATGCCCTTCGGGTCGCGGAAGCGCGTGGGCTCGAAGCGCCAGTCGCCGTAGCCGGCCTGCCAGGTGTCGTCGATCATGAGGACGCCCGCCGGGACGCCGTTGTCGAGCATGGACTGCGCGTACTTGAGGATGTCCTTCTCGTTCTGGTGGTAGGTGAGCTCGATCCAGGTGTTGATCTGCGGCGCGCTGAAGAAGAGCGCGTCGGGCATCCTGCCGCTCGCGGGGAACCACTTGCGCATCGCGTGGCGGTAGGCTTCCGGGAGGGAGGCGCCGGCCTTCTCGACGACGACGTCGGAGGCGGCCTCGACGGTGATCGTGCCGTCCTTCAGCGTGAAGAGCGCCTGCGCGTCCGCCCAGACGACGCGCCCCTGGTCCGAGACAAGGAGGGACGCGCACTGGTTGTGGTAGTTGTCCCGCCGCAGGTCGATGCGCAGCTCGGTCTTCTCCGTGAACGGCATCTTCGTGCCGAAGAAGTTCGCCGCGCCCCACCAGTTCTCGCCGGGGTTCATCTTGACGGTCGCCGTGCCCGCGAGGGACGACAGGGCCAGAAGGCCTGAAGCCGAGGCAACCAGAAGTGTCTTGTTCATCGTTCGTTCTCCATTCGTTTTGAAAGTCTCACCCCAGCCGCACGCGCGGGTCGAGGGCCGCGTAGCAGAGGTCGGTCGCGAGGTTGACGCCCTGGTAGAGGAGCGCGCCGAGGACAACGACGGCCCGCACCACGGCCATGTCGGCGGAGTGGATGGCGTTGAGGGAGACGCTGCCGAGCCCCGGAATGCCGAAGAAGCTCTCGAGGAGCAGCGAGCCCGTGAAGAGGTAGGGGATCGCGAGGGACACGTAGGTGACGATCGGGATGAGCGAGTTGCGCAGCACGTGCCTCACGAGGATCGCCGCGCCGGAGAGCCCCTTCGCGCGGGCCGTGCGCACGTAGGGCTTGTAGATCTCGTCGAGGATCGCCGTGCGGAAGAACCGCACGTCCACGCCGAGCCCCGAGACGACGCCGATCACGACGGGCAGCGCGAGGTACGTCCAGCCCGCGTAGCCCCAGATGGGGAAGAGGCGCGCCTTGAACGCGAGGAAGAACTGCCCCGCGAGGACCCACACGACGTAGTTGACGCTCATGAGGACGGTGGAGCCGACGAGGACGGCGCGGTCGAGGACGCCCCCCCGGAACGCGGCGCAGAGGAGCGCAAGGGAGAGGGCGACGACCGTCCCCCCCACGAGAATCGGCACGGTCAGGGAGAGCGACGGCCCCACGCCGCGCGCGAGGATGTCCGCCACCGGCTCGTCGTACTGCGTCGAGATGCCAAAGTCGCCCTTCGCGAGGTTCCCCACGAAGCGGCAGAACTGCGAATCGAAGGGCGAGGCCCCCTTCGCCGTGTTGACGAGGAGCGGCTTGTCGTAGCCGTAGCGCGCGTTGAACGCAGCGATCGATTCCTTCGTCGCGTTCTTGCCGAGGACGGCGAGGGCGGGCGACCCGCCCACGACGTGGAACAGCACGAACGTCAGGACGAGGATCCCGAACGTCGTCGGAACCAGCTCCAGGAGGCGTCTGGCGATGTAGCGGAACATCGCCTACGACTGCGACTGGATGGCCTTCTTGAGGGCGTCCGCGACGGCGTGCGGGTCACAGGCGTCGAGGCGCTTGAGGATGCAGGCCCAGCGGTAGGCGCCGCTACCGGCCTCGTCGTAGGGGCGGTGGAGGAAGAGTTCGTCGAACGCGCGGCGGCGCTCGCGGTAGGCGGCCTGCGTCGCGGCGAGCGTGCGCTCGAACGCGAGCACGTAGACGCGCGCGAAGTCCGCGAAGTCGTCGACGAAGCGCTCGCGGCGCAGGACGGCGCGCGCGTAGGGGGCGACGAGGTCCTCGAAGGGCTCCTGGTACTTGACGAACGAACCCGCGTGGTCCGTCACGACGATGCGGAGGGGAAGTCCGTCCGAACCGCACTGCACGACCTCGAAGTTCGCGTCAAAGATCGCCTCGCCCGTCTCCGTCGCGGCGCGCCCGACGACGAGGTCGCGCGCGGCGGCCTGGCCCATCAGGTAGGCGAAGGCCTTCGCGAAGGCAGGGTTGTGGAAGCGCTCGGGCGGGATCTTGTCGGACGCCGTGCCGGGCACGTAGGCGCGCACGAAGTAGGCCGCGCGCACGGTCGTGCCCTGGTACTGGTTGCGCGCCGTGTACTTCTCGGCGACGTGCCCCATGCCGAGCTTCGCCGGCAGGTTCATGCCGAGCTGGCGGCAGGCGAGACGGCGGTCGAGGATGTAGTCCGCGTACTCGTCCGCCTCCAGGATGGCGCGCAGCAGGTCCTTGCCCTCGTCGAGGTGTTCGGCGATGCCCCACTTCTGGAAGCGGATGATGTGGAGGCGCGGCGCATCCTCCTCTGCCATCTTCGTCTGCATGATGTAGACGCCGCCCCGGTGCGCGCCAACGATGGGATGGCGCGCGAGCGAACGGGAAATGCGGCCGATGTTGACGTACTCGATCGTCCCGAAGAGGCGCACCGCGTTGAAGAGGATCGATCGGACGCGCAGGCTGCAGAACGCCCGCAGCTCGGGGTCCTGCGTGCGGAAGGCCTCGTCGTAGAGCGAGTCGAAGATGAGTTCGCCCTTCTCGATGCGTCCGCCCGGCAGCCACTCGATCTGACGGAAAAACTCGGGGGAAATGCCCTGGATGAGGTCCTTGTCGCCGACCTCGGTCTCGTTGGGGACGCGCGTGAGTGCGGCGTCCATCTCGGCGCGCCACGCGAAGTTCTCCGTCGTCTCCTCGCGGAGGGCCGGGGGCAGCGCCATGCGCCACTTCACGACGGCCGCGTCCACCGCCGCGCGCAGGGCCGCGTCGTCGAGCGCGTCCGGCTGGATGGCCCTGAAGGCCGCCGTCACGTCGGCGTCGAGGGACGGCGGGAAGAGCGCGATTTCGCTCTGCCCGAGGCGGTTGTGCGCCGCGAGGCCGCGCGCGATCTCGGTGATCTGCGCGCGGTAGGCCGTCGGCTCCAGGGCGTCGATACGCGCGAACGCGCCCGCCGTGAGCCAACGCGTGCCCGTGTTGCCGTTGTAGTAGTAGATCTTCTCGTTGGCAATCGCGACGCGGGCGGACTCGATTGCGCACACGATCTCCTCGGCGCTCTGCGCGGCGCGCGCCATGCGCCAGTTCTCGCCGCGCGCGCGCAGGGCGTCGCGCACCTTCGCCGAACTCGTGTTGAGGAAGCGGATGCGCCGCTTCGAGACGAACGTCTGGAGCACTTCGTCCGCCTTGATCGCAAGGTCCATGCGGGTCGGGTCGGGGCGGATGAGCACGTAGTCGTCCGTGAAGAGCAGGTCGGCGGAGTCGGTCCACTCGGCCATCGCCTCGCTCTCCGTGAGCGCGGGCTCCCCGGCCTCCGCGCGCAACCGGTTCAGCTCGTTCGTCCAGGCGATGCGCTGCATGGCGTGGACGCCCCGGCAGGTGACGAGGCCGGGCGTGCGGAAGAAGAGCGTGCCGATGCGGGACTTCAGCGTGCCGTCGGGGTTCTTCGCGAAAAGGGGATCGCCGAGAATCTTCATGTTGTCAGGCCTTTCGTGCGCTTTCGAGCGTGTTCCAGAGGAGCATGGTGATCGTCATCGGGCCGACGCCGCCGGGGACGGGCGTGATCGCGGCGGCGACCTCGGCGCAGGACGCGAAGTCCGCGTCGCCGCAGAGGCGGTAGCCCTTCGGCTTCGTCGCGTCGGGGACGCGGTTCACGCCCACGTCGATGACGACGGCGCCGGGCTTGAGCATGTCGCCCGTGAGCGTATTGGGGCGCCCGGCGGCCACCACCACCACGTCCGCCGTCTTCGTGTAGACCGAAAGGTCGGGCGTGCCCGTATGGCAGAGCGTGACGGTCGCGTTCGCGTGCGGCCCCTTGCGGGCGAGGAGCGCGGCGACGGGCTTGCCGACGATGTTCGAGCGGCCGATCACGACGGCGTGCTTGCCCGCGATGTCCATCCCCGTCACCTCGATGAGCTTCACGATGCCGTGCGGCGTGCAGGGCAGGAAGCAGTCCTCGCCGATGAGCATCCGCCCCACGTTCACGGGCGTGAAGCCGTCCACGTCCTTCTCGGCGGCGATCGCGTCGACGACCTTCTTCTCGGAGATGCCCTTCGGGAGCGGCAGCTGCACGAGGATGCCGTGGATGGCGGGGTCGGCGTTGAGCGCCTTCACCGTCTCCACGACGACCTGCTCGGGCGTCTCCGCCGGCAGGCGGATCTCGCGCGAGTACATGCCCGCCTCGCGGCAGGCCTTCTCCTTCGCCGTCACGTAGCTGACCGAGGCGGGGTTGTCCCCCACGAGGATGACGGCGAGGCCGGGCGTGACGCCCTTCTCGGCCTTCAGGGCGGCGACCCCCGCCGCAATCTCCGCGCGCGTCTCCGCGGCGAGCTTCTTTCCATCGATGATCTGTGCGCGCATTCCAAAATCCTTTGCTTTAAACGCGGGAAGTATAGCATTTCCGAAGGGCTTCCGCCACTTGCCCGACAGCCGGCTTCCGCCACCAGGCGAGGTATTCGACGTTGCCCTTCTCGCGGCCGCGGATCGGCGATTCCGCGACGCCGAGGAGCGCGAGGCCGAGCGTCTGCGTGCCGAAGGCCGAGATGTCCTCCACCACGCGGCGGCGCACGGCGGGGTCGCTGACGACGCCGCCGGGGGCCTGTCCGCGCCCGGCCTCGAACTGGGGCTTGACGAGCGAGACGATCTCGCCGCCGGGCAGCAGGACCTCCGCCATCGGCGGCAGGATCAGCTTCAGGGAGATGAAGCTGACGTCCGTGACGGCGCGCGACGGGCGTTCCGGCAGGTCCGCCGCCGTCAGGCTGCGGGCGTTGAAGTTCTCGCGCACCCACACGCGCGGGTCAACGCGCAGCTTGTAGGCGAGCTGGTTCGTGCCCACGTCGACGGCCATCACGCGCGCGGCGCCGTGCTGGAGCATGCAGTCCGTGAAGCCGCCCGTGGAACTGCCCACGTCCAGGCAGACGTGCCCGGCGACATCCCAGCCGGGGAATGCCGCGAAGGCCCCCTCGAGCTTCTCGCCCCCGCGCGAGACGAAGCGCGGCGGCGCCTCGACGTCCAGCGCGGCATCCTCCGCGACGGCGCGCCCGGCCTTCGTCTCCACCCGTCCCTCCACGCGCACCTTGCCTTCGAGGACGAGCGCCTGCGCGGCCGTGCGCGAGGCGGCGAGCCCGCGCGCGAAGAGCAGTTGGTCCAGCCGCACCTTCATCCGTCACCTCGCGAGCGACGTGACCTTGCGGATCTCCTCCTTGCGGAAGGTCTGCTGCACGCCGGGGGAGACTTCAAGCGTGATGTTGCCGAGGAAGTCCTTCTCCACGAGCACGCCGCGATGGACGCCGCGAATCGTCTCCACCTCGGTATCCGCCTGGAAGACGCGCACGAGCCGCACGAAGAGCCGCCCCGTCTCCTTCGCCTTCACGACGACCCGGCGCGAGGCGTCCTGATAGCCGTCGAGGCGGACGTGGACGGCGTGTTCGCCGGCAGCAAGCCCTTCCAGCGCGAGGATCTGCGAGCGCGTCGCATCGCCGCCCGGGCTCCGCGTCGTCCCCACGGCCTTGCCGTCCACGGAAATCTTCGCGCCCGGCGGCGTCGTCGCGACCTCCAGCCGCCCCAGCACGCTTTCAAGGCGGAACTCCTCCGTCTTCGCCGCGCCGTTCTCCAGACGCACCTCGCGCGTCACCGGCGCGTGGCCCGCCAGTTCGATGCGGACCGCATGGACGCCGGCCGACAGGGCGGAGACCGTCGTCGGCGTCTTGCCCTGGTAGGCGTCGTCCACGAACACCTTCGCCCGTTCCGGCGTGGAGACGACCGTGAGCTTCGCCGGAAGCCCCTTGAGCCGCACGGCGAGCGTGGGCGTGTCGCCGGGCGCGAGGCGCAGTTCGCGCGTCTCGTCCCGGTAGCCCGCCAGGCGGAAGACGACCGTCGCGACGCCCTTGGGCACATGCGCAAGCTTGACCGGCGTCACGCCGCGCTCGACGCCGTTGACGAACACGGTCGCCCCCGCCGGTTCGGTCGTGCAGGCCACCACACCCGAATCGAGCGCCAGCGTCTCCGTGCGCACGAGCGGACGGCGCCCCTCCGTCTTCACGTCGATGCGTTTCGTCTGGTACCCCGTGAGCGCCAGTTCCAGCGCATGGGTGCGCCCGCTCGCGAGCGTCGTCACGAGGAGCGGCGTCGTGCCGAGCGACACCCCCTCGCACCGTACGTCCGCCCCCGCCGGTTCGGTCTTCACGAGGATCAGCCCCTTCTCCTCCGCGAGAGTGAAGCTCTTCTGCACGTAGTCCCCCGCCGCGAGCGCGACGAACGCATCCGCCGGGGCGTGGGACGGCGCCTCCACGTGAATCCAGTGCTCACCCGCCGCGAGGTCGAACACCGAACACGGCGCCGCGCCGCGCACCTGCCCGTCCACCGACACCTGCGCCCCCTCGGGCCGCACCGCCACGTCGAGCCGGCTCGGCGTCTCCTTCGCGCCGGATGCGACCAGCGCGGCGCACGCCGCGCACAGCGACAGAAACAGTCTCCTCTTCATGCCTACCGCCCTCCCTTCTTGAGGCGCCCTTCCACGTCCAGCAGCTTCGCGGCCGCCTCGGCGTGCCGGGCGTCCTTCACGTCCGGCACCAGCTCGCACAGGATGCGCAGTTCCCGCCGCGCCGTCTCCCAGTCGGCGAGGTTGATCGCGCGGTCGGCGAGGAAGCGCTGGTCGCGGTAGCGCGCTTCAAGCACGCGCGCCACCTCGTCGCGCCGGGCGACGAGCGCGCCGTAGCCGGCGGGCTTCGGGTTCACCGTCTCCAGGTAGAAGACGGCCTCCCGGTACGCGGCGAGCGCCGCCGCGAGATTGCCGTGCTGCACGTCGCGCTCCTCCCACTTGGCGTCGCCCGCGCGGCGGGACTCGGCGCTCATCTCCACCAGTTTCTCCGCCGGAAACTGGATCGCCCAGATGCCGAGCTCGTTCTTCGAGAACGTCTCCAGGCGCTCCCGCACCGCGCGGAAGGCGGGCGGTTCCTGCGTGTTCTCGACGGCCGTCGCAAACACGCGCCCGCCGCGCACCACGGTCAGCGCAAAGCTCTTCAGCGTACCCGCCTCCAGCGGCACGCCCGTGTACTCGGGGTCGAGCGCGGAGAGATCCTGCGCGGAGAGGATCCGGTCCAGTTCCTCCAGGGCGTTCGTCGAAAGCGCCGCCGACTTCCGCACGTGCCGGTTCTCCTTCGGCACGTCGTCGATCTCGACGGACAGCGTCCCCGCCGCATCCAGCTTCAATGCGTAGCGATAGATGCCCTTCGGCCCGGCCTCGACCTTCTCGAAGCGGAACGCATGCAGGACGGGCCTTTCAGGTGCGAGCGCCTGGACCGCCGGTTCGGCGTCCGCGCCGTCCTTCCCGCCGGAGAGGATGAGGGCCGCGGCGCCGACGACGGCGACAACCGCCGCCACCCAGAGGAGGATCCGTTTCGGAGGGACGGGTGCGGCGGCCTCCGCCTCCCGTTCCTCCCCCAGCCCCAGGTCCAGCGCGGACGCGTCCGCCGTCCCGGCGGCCCCCGGCTGCCGCTGCGCCGGCGCGGGTTCGCCCGCGCCGACGATCACAAGGCTCGAATCGCCGGCGGAGACGACATCGCCCACCGCGAGGCGGCGCGAGTCGGCCCCCAACGCGACGCCGTTCACGACCGTGCCGTTCGCGCTCGCGAGGTCGGTCACCCACAGGTCTCCGTCGCGCAGCTCGAACAGGCAGTGGTTGCGGGAGAGGGCGGGATCGGGCATGGCGATCTCGCAGGTGGACGAACGCCCGAGGCGGAGCCCGCGCTCCGTCACGGCAAAGCGCCGACCCCGGAGGGGGCCGACCGTCACGAGGATTTCCGGTGTCTTCTTCATGGTGTGTTCAAGGTCTTGGTCAAAGGATGTTCTTCGCGGCCTGCAGGACGATGGGGCCGAGCAGGATGATGAACACGGCGGGGAAGATGCAGAGGATGAGCGGACCGAGCATCTTCACCGGCGCCTCGTTGGCCAGCTTCTCGGCGCGGTCGAACCGCCGTCCGCGCAGCTGCTCGCTTTGGATGCGGAGGATCGACCCGATCGAGACGCCCAGCTCGTCCGCCTGGATGAGCGCGTGCGTGACGCCCTTCAGGTCCGGCAGACGCACGCGCGCGGCCATGTTCCGCAGCGCCACGCGGCGCGGCGTCCCCACCTGGATCTCCCGAGTCATGCGGATCAGCTCCTCGTTGAGCGCGTCGAGGCGCCGCCGCGCGCAGTTGCGCTGCAGCGCGCCCATGAAGTCCATCCCCGCCTCCACGCTCAGCGTGAGCAGGTCGAGGACGAACGGCAGCGCGCGCGTGATCTCCAGATGCCGCCGCCGCAGCGCCCCCCGCAGCCAGACGAGCGGATAGACGTAGAACCACGCGACGCCGAGCAGGCAGAGGACGAACAGGTTCTGGGAGAAGAACGAATCGGGGACGAGCGTGCCGAGGAAGACCAGGGACAGGCACCACGCGCCGCCGCAGACGAGCGGCATCAGGAACTTGAGCGCGACGAACTCGGTGGCCGAGAGAAGCCCCTCCAGCCCGGCGGCGACGAGCATCCATTCGGCCTCGCGGCGTGGGCGCTCGAAGGCCCGTCCGGAGACGAACCGCGCAAGGTTCGGAACGAGCGGCAGCAGAAGGCGCATCAGGAGGGGGATCTTCCGCTCCGTCTTCCGTCCGTCGGCCAACGTGACATAGGTGATTTCACGGGCAATCGCGGCCGCATAGGCCGCGAGGCCGACGGCACAGACCGTCCAAGAAAGGATGATGGCAAGCTGCAGCACAGTCATTTTATCGAACCGTGGGAGGATTTTATCAAAAACGCCCTAGCGTGTGAAGCGGGGATTTGGTATCATACGCCCCACGTCATTCGGGACAGTAGCTCAACTGGACAGAGCGATGGTTTCCTAAACCGTAGGTTGGGAGTTCGAGTCTCCCCTGTCCCACCACTCCCCTCCCTTTTCGGGTTGGATATTCCCGTGCGAATGATCAACGCCGCGCCACGGGTTCAGGCGGAATAGGAGTGTCCAATTTCCGAAACATGGCCATGCAGGCATCGCATTCCGCGACGGCCAGTAGATTCTCAAAGTTCATTTGTCGTTTTTCTTCCAGACTCTCCTTGCCGAATCCCAGCAAAGGCTTTTTGCTTTCCCCACGATGATAGGCCTCACGAATTCCACCAGGCGGCCAACGATAACAGGCAACTCAAGTCGCGCAACTCCAGCCCTTCGGAGAAAGGCGTTCCATTGCATCTGTTTGGCCGGGTTTTCATAGAACGTCTTGTCCAACCCTTCCGGAAGGGTAGACGGAATGATCGTCATGCGCCGCGCAAAGGTGTATTCAATGGCGGTTTGGAGAATCTTCCCATCAAAGTCAAACCGTTCTGTCAGCACCCAGAGGTCGTGATAGTCTTTCAACCGACTGTTCACAATCCCCCGAGAGACCATCACCTGAAACTTTTCCGCGACGACCGTGTAACGCGGATAGACACGCACATGCGGCCTTTCGCCGCTCAACAGCGTCGGATAGTCCAAGAATTCCGCACACGGATAAACGCTGTCTCCAACGCCAATATCAAACTGAAGCAGGACTTTTGCCCCGCCAATTCCCGCACCAAACGTCAACCGTGTCCCCGGATACTTGTCTTCCCTCTTGATCTCTTCGGTATGGAATGAGGCAAAGTCGAACTCGACCCCATCAGCTGGGCATTGAATGGCGCAGATCTCCCGAAATGCGTCAAGCAACGCCTCTGGCGTCATATCGCCAAACGCCTCCAAATCGGCATCTCGCGTCACACGACAGAATGGGCCAATCCAGACGGCAAAGGCCGACGCGCCCTTGAGGACAAACCGATCGGCATAGGCCGAAACGCCCAGTCGATACAAGAACCGTTCAAGCGCGTAGCGTAACAGGACATATTCAAGCTGAATGCCCTGCCGATTCGCTAGGGCCAGTAAACGCGCGCGAGCCGATTGCCCAAAATCAACGATCTTATGGCTCATGACAGGCCCTCCAGATACGGTTGCGCGATGCGAAGCATTCGACAGACCAGAAACACCCGTCCAAGTTGAGCAAAATCGACAAGGCCTTTTTGCGTAGCCTCGCGTAAGGCGGCAACCGCAACGTCGACACCGATCTTGTTCCGATGCTTGAAGCATTCGGCCAGTGTTCGTTCCACCGTGAAGACACGTAGCGCCGTTCCGTTCGACATCTTCTCCACGACATCTCGTGCGAGAAGGTCTGGTTTCATATATACAAAGTTGATTGGCAGGGTACTCTTGACCGGATGCGCATTTGTGGGAATTGCCATCGTCATACGCTGCGGATTCTCATCCGTGAGGCCATGAAGACGCAGGGCGGAGAAAAGCGTAAACACCCCCTGCGGGATGACCTTGCTTGCCAGTTCATAGTCAAACCATTCGGACACAGCGCCGGCACATGGGGCATAGACACCTTGTGCGACACGATACAGCACACCGCGTGCCGTCATCTCAGACAGCGTGTTGCCACGGAATCCACGCCGGATCAGTTCTTCACGAACAAGCGGTCGCCCCCGTGCAACCTCTTGCCGCATCCGTCCCTTTATCGTTGTTCTCATGCGGACATTATATCATATTCTCCGCATGAGACACACGGTCCTGTCATTGTTTCACCGTTTTCAAACCGAAGTCATCGGCACGCGGGAAAGTTTCCTGCCGAGGGCGGCGCGGGTACAGCGCGCGCCAAGCCGACGGTCGCGCAGATACAGCGCGGCGTACGAACTCCCTGAAGAATCCACATCGCAGAGGCCAAGGGAGATGCTTCGGGGGCCCTCATCCGGCCTCCTGCCTTCGGGATCGTTACGTCAGTCCAGGCCGAAGCGAGAGCGGAATTTTTCGATGATCTGCTGCAGGAACGGCGACGGACGCTCGATGTAGGCCGCGCGCATCTCCTTCAAGGCGCGCGGTGCGAAGCGGGCGTCCTGGCGCGCCTCCAGCATGAGGGCCTGGTAGACGATCTGGCGCAGGTCCTGTCGCGCTTCGGGCGTCGTGGCGAACTCCAGCCCCCGCACGCCCCAGTAGAGCGCCGTCGCGAGCGGATCCGTCCAGTCCTGCGCGCCGTATTCGGCATCGATGGCCGCCATGCGCGCCGGCTCAAGGCCCACGTCGTCGAGCCGCCCCGCCGCGCGCAGCGTCTCGATGCGCGTCTTCCATTCCGCGCGGTAGTAGGCGCCCGCCTCGTCCAGCGCGCCGCCAAGTTTCTGCAGGAACAGCCACGCGAGTTCGCGGTGGAGCACGGGATCGCGCGGGTTCAGGCGCAATCCGTCGTCCCGCAGAAGGCGGATGCCCGCCTCGACCCAGCGCCAGCGGTCCGCCGGCGTGGGCATGGTCACCGAGATGTTGTAGGCGAGGTTCCAGGCGGCGTAGGACCAGACCTCGGGCGTATGCGGCTCCAGGTACGTCAGCCAGGTGGAGAGCTGGGCGAGTTCCGCGTAGCGGCCCTCGTCCTGCAGGCGGTCCGCCCGGAACCAGACGACCTCCGCCACGATGCTCCGGAAGCCGCCCAGCCCGGCCACGATCATCTCGGCCGCCGGCGAGGGGGCGGCGGTCTGTTCGGCCTTGGCCTCTTCTCCGCTACGCTGGCACCACCAGCCCCCTGCGGCGAGCGCCGCGAGGGCGAAGCCCGTCACGGTTCTGGCGACGGCGGGGCTCATAGGAATCCGTTCTCCGCCAGTTTCTCCAGGGTGAGGCCGCCGGAGGCGGGACGCGCCGCGTCCTCGTCCACCGTTTCCGCGCGGCGGATCGCATACTTCCCGAGGACGTCGCTCTCCAGGTTCACCGCATCGCCGACCTTTACCAGGCCGAGGTTCGTCTCCGCCGCCGTCGTCGGAATCACGTCCACCTGCAGCCAGTCGTCCCCGAGCCCGCTCACGGTGAGCGACACGCCGTTGACGGCGATGGAGCCCTTCAGCACCGTCGCGGCGGCGATGGCGCGCGGACAGGAAATCCGAAGGGCGAAGTCGCGCCCCTTCGCGATCTTCGCCGCGACCGTGCCGCGTCCGTCCACGTGCCCCTGCACGACGTGTCCGCCGAAGCGGTCGCCGGCCTTCATCGCGCGCTCCAGGTTCACGCGCGCGCCCGGCAGCAGCCCGGCGAGCCCCGTGCGCCGCTCCGTCTCGCCCAGCACGTCCGCCGTGAAGCGCGTCGCGTCGCAGGCGCACACCGTCAGGCACACGCCGTTCACCGCCACGCTCTCGCCCTTCACGAGCGGTTCGGGCCACGGGTCGAACTGGAATTCGAGGACGAGTCCGCGTCCCCGCGAGACGCGCGTGACCCGGCCGACCTTCTGGACCAGCCCCGTGAACATGCCTACTTCCCGAGCGCGGCGAGGACGGAGGCGGCGACCTGGGCGGCCTCCTTCTCGCGCACCGGCCCCTTGTGGTGGAAGACGTCGCTCCAGTTCGCCGCGCGGTCGAGCGGATCGAGGAGCGCGAAGAGGTCGTCCACGGCCATCCCCCCCTGCTCGGCCACGACCTTGGCGGCCCGGTCGTTGAGGGCCTTCGCCTTCGCGGTGAGCTTCGGGTCCTTGAGCGGCGTCGAGCTGCACCACACGAGCTTCGCCTGCGGCTGGCGCGCGCGGATGAACGCCAGCGTCTCCCGGAAGCTCCGCTCCCACGTCGCGGGGTCCGTCCCCAGCGAGTGGAGGCCGTTGTTGAAGTGGATGACGTCGTATGTCGCCTCGCCGAGGTAGACGTCCAGCAGCTTCCGGTAGGCGGGCATCGTGAGGCAGTAGCTGCTCACCCAGTAGCTCACGTTCACCTTGCCGTCGAGCAGCTTCTGCACCGTGCCCTGGTAGCCGTTGCAGATCGAGTCGCCCACCAGCAGCACGCGCGGCAGCGCCTTGTTCGCGTCCGTCAGGTGGAACGCATAGCCGACGGACCACTCGATGTTCTCGTGCCCGCGCACGTTCTCCCCCACGGGGCACGGATCCGCCGCCCATGCGCCGCACGCCAACACCCCCGTCAAAACCGCGCAAACCGTCTTCCTCATCTCGTTCATCCTCTTTTCTGACTTCATTTTCGGTTCGTATAGCACATCTACTTCTGGAGCAGGACGCCCTGGTAGCCGCAGGGGACGACGATCCGCTCCCGATGGAACGCGGCGATGCCGGGATTCCCCGAAACGGTCCAACACCCGAGGAACTTCGGCAGATCCGGGTCCGCGAAGTCCCACAGACCGATCCGGCGGCGGATGCGTTCCGTCAGGACGACGCGCTTCCTGGGCGAGACGCGCGGAATGCCCGCCATCGCCATGCCGGGAAAGGGCTGCGCCTTCCACTTGGAGCCGTCCGCCGGATCGCATTCCCCCGGCTTCAGGAAGAGGTAGCCCGTGCCACTCGTCGCGAAGGCGAGGTCGTCCGAGAAGCGGCAGATGCCGTTGTAAAGGGAGATGCGGTTGTTGTCGGTGGAAACGACCTTCACCTTCGGCGCGGACGCCAGGTCGATCCAGCGCAGGGCGGTGTTCGCCGCGTTGTACGCAAGCCACCGCCCCTTCCCGACGGGCGCATCCATCAGATAGCGGTCCCAGCCCGGGCAGCCGCCGACCCGCACAAGGGGACGCGCCGCCTGCAGGTCGGTGTCGGCAAAGAGGCTCGCCCCGTTCCGGCGCGTGGAGAGCGCGATGAAGCCGGGGCACGGCTTGTAGACCCAGAGGGCGGGGTCGCGGACGGCGTCCAGATGCGCCCGCCGCGCCACCTCGCGGAACCCCGTCGGCCCGTCCAGCTCGTAGACGCCCCAGCCGTCCAGGCCCTCCGCCGTGTAGAGACGGCTTCCCTCGACCTGCACGTCGAAGACGCGCACGCGCTCCGGCAGCCCCCCAAGCCGCTCGAAGCCGCCCTCGGGGCGGATGCGCAGCACATGGAGCCCCGCGTCCCCGCACGCCGCGTAGACGACGTCGCCCCGCAGCGCGACGGCGCGCGCCTGGCCCGGCTTCGCCGGACGCCACACGTGAAACGCCGCCCCGTCCGTCGGATACGGTTCCCGGAAATCGGCGTGGCGCGGCGGCGGGCCCGCGCGGAACGTCTCCTGCGCGGCGCATTTCGCGGGGAGGACCTGCACGCCACAGCCCAGGCCCGCGACGTAGACGCAACCGTTCCCGACGGCGACGGAGCCAATGCAGCAGCTCGGCCATTCGGGATGGTCCGCGAGCGGGAAGACCCAGCGGTCCAGGATCTTCGGCCGCGCCGGGTCGGCGCAGTCGACGGCGAAGAGGCCGTTGTGCGTCTGGGCGACGAAGACGACGTCGGCGTTCGCGCTCGTGCGCGGCGTCCACATGTCGAGCCCGCGCGCGTAGAACGGCGGGAAGTCCGCACGGCCGACGCGCTTCGGCGACGCCGGGTCGGAGATGTCGAAGACGTCGAGGCCGTGTCCGCAGCCGGACCCGGCGTCCAGCTTGCCGAACTTCCGGATCTCGGGCGTGTCGACGGGCTTGAACGGGAGCGTCGCGAAGTCGCGGTTCTTCGCGTGGTGCCCCGTCGCGGCATAGAGATACCGCC
This sequence comes from uncultured bacterium, assembly GCA_900547945.1. Classification (GTDB taxonomy): domain Bacteria; phylum Verrucomicrobiota; class Kiritimatiellia; order RFP12; family UBA1067; genus RUG572. The sequence goes on along the minus strand of URIT01000009.1, from coordinate 3,883 downwards.
CCTTCAGCCAGACGCCGTCGCCGTAGCCCCAGAGCGGCACGTAGGCGACCTGCCGGATGTTCCGCAGGTCGCGGACGTCGAAGACGGTGAGCCGGCCCGAGCCCCAGTCGCCGGAGTAGAGGTAGCCGTCGCGGTACTTCACGCTCTGGCTTTCGTCCGTCTTGCGCATCGCGATGTGCGCGGGACGGTCGGGGTCCGACACGTCGATGAACTCCACGCCGTTCTGGCGCTGCCCGAGGAAGACGACGTCGCCCGCCACGTCCACGCCCGTCGCAAGCTCGCAGCAGTCGAAGCGCGAGCGGACGCGCGGGCGCGCGGGATCGGATGCATCGACGATCCAGAGCCCCGATTCGCGCGTCGCAACGTAGGCCATCCCCTTCTCGGCCGCGATCTGGCGAATCTCGCCGAAGCCGCCGACGGCGCCGAGGCGGCGCGGCGCGAGCGGCTCCTTCACGTCGAAGACGACGAGCTGCGGCCCGCACCCCGCGTAGAGGACGTCGCCCTCCAGCGCGAGCGCCATCGCGCGGTCGCCCGCCCCCTCCACCTTCAGGGGCGCGCCGAACACCGCCCCCGTCACGTACGGCACGGCGGCAGGTCCGGCCACCTCGGCCGCGAAGCATCCCACGCCGACCAGTCCGCAGACCAGTCCTGCGGCCAGCCGACGCCCTCTCCGAGACAGGTTCCTCATCGCATCCCTCCGTTTACGGTTCACCGGCTAGATCAGGTGCCCCATCTTCTCGCGCTTCGTGTCGAGGTAGCGCTTGTCGAAGGCCGTCGCGTCGACGACGATCGGCACGCGCTCGACGATCTCGATGCCGTAGCCGGCGAGGCCCTTGATCTTGCAGGGGTTGTTCGTGAGGAGGCGGATCTTGGAGAGGCCGAGGTCGACGAGGATCTGCGCCCCCACGCCGTAGTCGCGCAGATCCGGCGCGAAGCCGAGCTTGACGTTCGCCTCCACCGTGTCGAGCCCCTTTTCCTGCCACTTGTAGGCATGGAGCTTGTTCGCGAGGCCGATGCCGCGCCCCTCCTGGCGCATGTAGAGGACGGCGCCGCGCCCCTCCTTCTCGATCATGCGCATGGCGTTGTGGAGCTGGTGGCCGCAGTCGCAGCGCTCGGAGGCGAGGACGTCGCCCGTGAAGCACTCGGAGTGGACGCGCACGAGCGGCGGCGGCTCGCCGGAGAGGTCGCCCTTGATGAGCGCGAGGTGTTCGAGGCCGTCCGGCATGCTGCGGTACATGCGGAGGCGGAAGTGGCCGTAGTCCGTCGGCAGGTCGACCTCCTCCACGCGCGCGACGAGCTTCTCGGTGCGGCGGCGGTAGGCGATCAGGTCGGCGATCGTCATGAACTTGAGCCCGTGCCGCCGCGCGAACGCCGCGATGTCGGGGAGGCGCGCCATGCGCCCGTCGTCCTTCATGATCTCGCAGCAGAGGCCCACCTCCTTGAGCCCCGCGAGGCGGCAGAGGTCGACCACGGCCTCCGTGTGGCCGGCGCGCTGCAGCACGCCACCCGGACGCGCCTGGAGCGGGAACATGTGCCCCGGACGGCGGAAGTCCTGCGGACGCGCCCCCTCCCGCACGCACGCGCGCGCCGTCATCGACCGCTCTTCGGCGGAGATGCCCGTCGTCGTCTCCACGCCGTCGATGGAGACGGTGAAGGCGGTCTGGTGGTTGTCCGTATTCTGCTGCACCATCTGCGGCAGGTCGAGCCGTTCGCACCAGGCGCGCGACATCGGCATGCAGATGAGGCCCCGCGCGTAGGTCGCCATGAAGTTGACGTTCTCGGTCGTCGCGAACTCGGCGGCGCAGATGCAGTCGCCCTCGTTCTCGCGGTCCTCGTCGTCCGTGACCACGACGATCTCGCCACGCCTCAGCGCGGCGAGGCATTCTTCGACGGAATCAAATGGCATCTTCGCCTTCCCTTCAGCGGTGCTTCTTCGGCGGCGCGAGAAGCGCCTTCGCGGCCTTGACAGCCTCGGGGTCGGCCAGCAACCGCTTGTAGTCGGCCTCGTACTTCCCCTTCTCGGACGGCCACGTCTTGCAGAACCACATCAGGTCCCGCAGGGCGGCCCCCTTGTCGTTGGCGGCAAGGTCGTCCGCAATCCACATCTCCAGGTTCTTCTTGGCCGCCGCGATGGAGTCGAGAATCGCCTGGGCCTCCTCCACCTCGGCGGGCTTCCGGCTCTTGAGGGCGGCCTTGAACGGGGCGAGCCCCGATCCCTCGGCCTTGACCTTCCCCATCACGAAGGTCTTCTGGCAGCTCTTGAACTTCTTCAGGACGACGCCGTTGATGAGCTGGCCGGGGACGGGCATGTCCGTCAGGGCGTTGACGACGGCGGCCTCGGCCTCGCGGTCGTCCTCGCCCTCGTACACGACCGCGCCCGCGGCGTCCAGCACGCGGAAGCGGTCCGACCCGGGCCGCGTCTTCGTCGCGAAGACGAACGACGCGCCGTGGCTGTCCGTATACGCCGCCGCGAACCGCCGCACCGACGCGGCCTTCTCGGACCCCTCGCAGAATCCGGCGATGAGGGCCACCTTGTGGCGGAACGCGCTCGGCACCCCCTCGGCGCACACCGCGCACGCGGCCAGCAGCCCCCCCATTAGAAATCTCATTTTCATATCGTTTTTTCTTTTTCTCGGTTACCGGTGTCTATCGCATTTCCCGCTCGTAGGGAATCTGGATCTGGTAGGCGTCCGCAAACGCGCGCAAATCCTTGAGGAGGCGTGCGTCGGGGCGGGCCGTGTAGGCGGCAATGAGCGCATAGAGGCGACGCTGCGCCCAGGCGGTCTTGACCTCCGGCCCCATCTTCTCGGCCTTCGCGAACGGAAGGCGGAACATGTTCTCGAACACCATCGCGCCGTTGAGCCCGCGCAGGGAGAAGACGAGATCCTTCTGGTCGGCCGGGCAGCTCCCATATATCTCGATCGGCTCGTCCTCGCAGAGGTTCGAGACGAGCTGCGGGTAGGTCTCGGCCCGCGACGAGGCCGAGAAGAGGACGGAGATGTCGGCGAGGACGGGGCGCTGGAACTTCATCGCGAGTGCCGGAATCCCGGCGGCCGCCGACCAGCGCAGCCCCTCGTGCCGCGCCCAGGTCCCCCGGTTGCAGCGCGTGAGCATGTCCATCAGGTAGGCGTTCGCGTTCCCCTTCACGCCGTACATGAAGATCGAGATGAGCCCGCCGTTGAGTTCCGAGAACTTCGAGATGATCTCGGCGCTGCGCGTCATGCCGCTCGTCGCCTCGCCGTCCGTGATGACGAGCGCGACGACGGGGCGCGACGGGTCGCGGGGCATCGCCAGCACGCCGCGCAGCGTGCGGAAGACGTCCGTCTGCCCGTGCGCCGTGAGCCGCGCCATCCAGGCGTCGGCCTTCTCGAACGCCTCCTGCGACACCTCCATCCACGCCGTCTCGGGGAAGGCGTAGGAGAACTTGTCGCGGAAGGCGATCACGTTGAAGCGGTCGCCCGTGTTGAGGAGGCGGAGCGCGGTGGAGACGGCCTTGCGGCAGGCCTTCAGACGGTCGTTGGCAATCGACCCGGAGGCGTCCATCAGGAAGACCATGTCCTTTGAGACGACCGGCAGCGGCTTTTCGGCGCGGCTGGAGACGACGATGCGGAAATACTTGCGCCCCGGATTGGCGGGATCGATCCAGGCGCCCAACCCGAGCGAGACGTTCTCGTGGAATGCGCGGCCCTGCGCCGTCGTGTCGTCGCGGAGCGCGCGCACGGCCTCGCGCTTCGCCTCCACCACCTTCTCGTCGACGAGCATCGAGGTCGGCGCGGGCGGCGTCGGCTTCTTCTCGGCCGCCAGACGGTCCGCCGCCTTCGCGGCGCGGTCCTCGGCGCGCGCCTGCTCGGCGGCGGAAAGCTCGCGCGCGGGGCGTTCCATG